>JBHICS010000051.1:0-7089 GCA_046759685.1 Candidatus Brocadiales bacterium
ATCCCTGTTCCGGGGGCAGCGGGTTTCAAAAGCACACGTGCAGCACCGTACCGGCCCCAGACTCCATATGGGATGGTATCACCCTTCAGGGCAACGCACACCAATCCCCTTTTGGCATCCTTTGTGGCCTTGGATACCGCACTAGGTACATCCCTGGCCTTACCAAAGCCAAAACCCACGCTCCCTTGCTTGTCCCCAACCACTACCAGGGCACTAAAGCTCAGACTCTTACCTCCCTTGGTCACTGCAGTACAGCGGTTGATGGTAACCACTGTCTCTTCTAAGGCCCCTGCTTCCTTCTGTCGTTCTGCCAAGTCTTCACCTCTTCAGAATTTTAGGTTTGCCTTTCTAGCTGCATCAGCCAAGGCCTTTATTCTTCCGTGAAACTTATACGAACCCCTATCAAAGATTATCTTGCTGACACCTATTTTCTTTGCTTCAGTTGCAATCTTTTGCCCCACCAGTTCTGCTGCCTTTTTGCCCCCTCCCCCCGAAAGCTCTTGCTTAACGTCGGGCGAGAGGGTGGAGGCAGAGGCCAGGGTCTTACCCTCACCGTCATCTATCAACTGGCAGTATATATTCTTAAGACTCCTGTAAACAGAGAGCCGCGGCTGTTCTTTGGTTCCATGCACCTTCCGTCGCACCCTAAGATGCCTTCTATGCCTTTTCTTCCATTTTTCCCTCTGTTGATCCACGGCGGTTAAAAATCTCCTCTATTGTTGCCCACCAAATGCCTTGCCGGCCTTTCTCCTCACTACCTCACCTTTGTACTTCACACCCTTACCTTTGTAGGGCTCCACAGGCCGTAGGCTACGCACTGTAGCGGCAAACTGACCCACCGACTGTTTGTCCGCGCCGCTTATCGTAAATCTTGCCGGATTAGTGGGTTGTGTAACCTGCACCGTTATTCCTTCCGGAATCTTAAGCTGCTTCGGCTTGCTATGACCCAAGGCCAACACCAAGTCCTTACCCTGCAGCTTTACATTGTAACCCAGTCCTACTATCTCCATATCCTTCGAGAAGCCCTTCGATACACCTTCTACGGCGTTGGCCACTAAGGTCCTTGAAAGACCCTGAAAGGCCTTTTGTTTTGAACCCTCAGAAGAGACCTTTATCCGGATAAGCCGTGCATTGGAATCGTACTCCGCCGATATTGCAGGATGAAGTGTTTGAGCCAACTGCCCTTTAGGACCCTTTATCCTCACGGTCTGTTGGTCCGATACACTAACGTCCACCCCCTGGGGGACAGCTATAGGTAATTTTCCTATGCGAGACATAGCATTTATTTCCTTACCAGACCTTGCAAATAACTTCTCCACCTACCTTGGCCTTACGGCACTCCCTGTCACTCATAATGCCACTGGAGGTGGATACAATGGCAATACCTGCCCCGCCCATGACCTTCCTTAAATCGTCCACTTTTGTGTACAGCCTTCGCCCTGGTTTACTCTCACGCTTCAACTGGTGCACAACCCTTTCTTTCTGACGACCATACTTGAGATAGACCCTGACAACACCCTGCCTGGCGTCCGCTATCTCCTTGTAGTCCTTTATAAAGCCCTCATTTTTGAGGACCCTGGCGATCTCAAGTTTTACATTTGAGCGAGGTATGTCCACGCTCTCCCTTGCTATCATGTTGGCGTTTCTAATGCGAGTCAACATATCCGCAATAGGGTCGGTCATACTCATAGTGCTTCTCCTACCAGCTTGCCTTTCTGACCCCCGGTATCTCCCCCTTGGAGGCCAGGCTCCTGAAGCAAATCCTACATATCTGGAACTTGCGATAATATGCCCTTTGCCTGCCGCAGAGTTTGCAGCGGTTATATTTACGAGATTTGTACTTCGGTTCTCTTTTTACTTTCTCTAGTAGAGCCTTTCTTGTCATGTTCTAATCCCTGAATGGCGTACCAAATAGACGTAGTAGTTCCTTTGACCTATCCTTCATTTTGCCACTTATGACTATAGTTATATCCATGCCCTGAACATACTCTACCTCATCTGGATTTATCTCTGGGAATACCAACTGCTCATGTATACCTAGGGTATAATTTCCCCTCTGGTCAAAGCCCTTGGAAGGCAGTCCCCTGAAATCCTTTATCCTGGGGAGGGTTACGTTAATGAGCCTATCCAGAAACTCGTACATCCTAACACCCCTTAAGGTGACCTTGCATCCGACAGGGCTTCCCTTCCTGAGTTTAAATCCTGCTATGGACTTCTTGGCCTTGGTAACTGCGGGCTTCTGTCCCGTAATCAGACCTAGATGTTTTTGGGCATCTTCAAGGTATTTCTTATTCTCTAAGGCCCTGCCAACTCCCATATTAACCGATATCTTGGTAATCCGGGGCACGGCCAGGACATTCTTATAAGCAAACTTATTTATCATCTCAGGAACAACCTTCTCCTTGTAGAGTGTTTGCAACCTAGCCATCCATTATCCCTCGACTCCAGCGGTTATCGCATGTCCACACTTGCAACACACCCTTAACTTTGCCTTCCCTTTCTCCTGCTTGACACGGGTCCTCACGCCCCTGTTGTACTTTGCACAATTTTTATTAGTACACACCACTAGCACGTTAGACACAGCCAAAGGGGCCTCTTTCTGCACCCTACCCCCCTTTGGGTTCTTCTGAGTGGGACGAACGTGCTTGAAGATATAATTAACACCTTCTACCAGTACCCTGCCCTTTTTGGGAAAGACCATCAAAACCTTTCCGGTCTTGCCAACCTCGTCTCCCGCTATTATTTCTACATGATCATCTCTTACGACATGCATCTTATCTTCTCTACACGACCTCCGGGGCCAGTGACAATATCTTCATGAAATTCTTTTGCCTTAACTCCCTCGCAACTGCACCAAAGATTCTTGTACCCCTAGGATTGCCGTCATTGTCAATGATTACGACAGCATTCTTGTCAAACCGTAAATATGAACCATCTTCTCTGCCAATGTTCTGCCTCGTCCGCACCACCACGCCCTTTACAACCTCTCCCTTCTTTACCTCCCCACCTGGCATGGCCTTCTTCACGGAGGCAACTATGATGTCACCAATAGAGGCATACTTCTTGGTGGAGCCGCCAAGCACTTTTATGCACATAACCTTCTTGGCACCTGTGTTATCGGCAACATCCAACTTTGTATATTCCATTATCATCCTAGGCAGTCTCCCCCAGCACACGCACAAGCCTCCAACATTTACTCTTAGTAAGGGGTCTCGTCTCTATAATTTCTACCTTATCACCCACCTTTGCCTTGTTTTCCTCATCATGGGTCTTATAGACAGTAATATTCTTGACATATTTACCATAGCGAGGGTGTTTCGTTGACTTTTCTACCCTTACAACAATGGTCTTATTCATCTTGTCGCTACTGACTATACCTATTATCCGCTTCCTGCGGCCCCTTTTCTTCATAGCTACTTTGTTTCCTTGGAACGTAATTTCTTATTGATACCCAGCTCTATCTCCCTGAGCACCGTCTTTATCCTTGCTATATCCCTTCTGGTCTTGGCGTACTGTGCAGAGTTCTTTAATTCTCCTGCTTGCCACTGGATCCTGAGGTTCAACAACTCTCTCTCACAGCCCACCAATTCCTCTAGAACCTCTTCACGCGACTTGGCCCTAATCTCTGCAGATTTCATCGCTAAGCCTTCCTGCTCACCATTCTTACCCTTACCGGCAGCTTATGGGCCACACGATTAAAGGCCTGTCTCGCCATCGGCTCAGGAACGCCTGCAACCTCGTAAAGCACGGTACCAGGTTTTACCACAGCGACCCAGAATTCAGGCTCCCCTTTACCCTTTCCCATACGGGTTTCTATGGGCTTTGAACTAACGGATTTCTGCGGGAAGACCCTAATGGTCAGTTTGCCCTCTCTAGCCAGAAAATGACTCACGGCAATCCTGCCCGCCTCCAGCTGCTGTGCAGTAATCCAGCCGGGTTCCGTACTCTGGAGCCCATACTCCCCGAAAGCTACAGTATGACCCCTTGTGGCGTTACCCTTAATGCGTCCGCGATGGGTCTTCCTAAACTTTACCCTCTTTGGCATCATGCGCATAGCGACGCTTCTCCCCTGGGGCAAACTCCCCTTTGTATATCCAGATCTTCACACCTATTGTCCCATAGGTGGTAATCGCCTCATGAAATCCATAATCAATATTTGCCCTTAAGGTGTGGAGCGGGATTTTCCCTGTGCTAACAGACTCCGTTCTGGCTATTTCAGCTCCTGCTAACCTCCCGGCTATCTGCACCTTAAACCCCCCGGCACCAGCACCCATGGTCACATTCATCGCCTTCCTCATAACCCTGCGAAAGGCAGCCCGCCTCACTAACTGTTCAGCAACCGACTCCGCAACAAGCTGGGCATCCAGTTCCGGTTTATTCACCTCTTTTATCTTTATTGTTATCTGACGCCCGGTTAGTTCCCGCAGCTCATCCGTCAGTCTGTCTATCCCTGCACCCTTACGCCCAATAATAAGACCGGGGCGAGCCGTATGAAGTGTAACCCTTGCCTCTTCTCTAGTCCTCTCTATCTGAATCACAGGTATGGCGGCAAAGTGATAGTTTTTCTTGACATGTTTGCGGATCTTTTGGTCTTCAACCAGAAGTAAACCAAAGTCCTTCTTATTGGCGTACCAACTTGAACGCCAGTCTTCCGTTATGCCTATCCTCAGTCCTCTCGGATGGACCTTCTGGCCCATAATGCCTCCCTTTCTATAGCCTATTTTCGTCTGAAAGAATTACCGTGATATGACTGGTTCGTTTCCTCAATGGTGCCCACATACCTCTGGGCCTTGCCCAGTGCCACTTGCGGGTGGGTCCACCATCCACCCTTGCCTCACTCACCCTAAGGGCATCTAGATCCACCTCCATATTCTCTTCTGCATTAGCCAGTGCGGACCTCAGTGTCTTGTCCATCATGTATGCAGCCCTCTTGCGAGTAAAACGAAGGATCTCCAAGGCATCGTTTACCGGTTTGCCCTTAATAAGGTCTGCTACTAACCTTACCTTCCGCGGAGATATCTTTGCATACTTATAAACGGCCTTTACCTTCATCGCTATCCACCCGGAACCTTTACACCTTTCTTCTTTACTCCACCATGGCGCCTGAAGATGCGGGTGGGAGCAAACTCACCGAGTCTGTGCCCAACCATATCCTCTGTGATAAAAAGCTTGTGAAATATCTTGCCATTGTGGACGAGAAAGGTGTGGCCCACAAACTCAGGAAGAATGGTACAGGCCCTGGCCCACGTCTTTATGGGTTCCTTCTGGCTAGACCCCTTCTGGTTTGTTACCTTCTTCAAAAGCTTCTCATCTACATATGGTCCTTTTTTTATCGAACGGCTCATTTATACCACTACCTCATTTCTGTCTTCTGCGTACTATGTACTTGTTGCTTGGTGCCCTTTTATTTCTGGTCTTGCCGCCCTTGGCCAGCACGCCGGTAGGCGAACAAGGCGGCCGACCACCGTGTGCCCTTCCCTCACCTCCGCCCATCGGATGGGCCACAGGGTTCATAGCTACCCCTCTGACACGGGGCCTTATACCCATGTGTCGTCTCCTACCAGCCTTACCAAACCTTACGTTAATATGGTCGGTATTTCCTATTTGCCCAAGGGTTGCCCTGCAGTTTTCATGTATCCTGCGTATCTCACCGGATGGTAAGCTTATATGGGCATACCCACCTTCCCTGGCAATGAGCCTGGCTATGCTGCCTGCAGACCTTGCCAGCTGCCCACCGCGGCCTATCTCAAGTTCAACATTATGTATATCCATCCCCAAAGGAATACTTTTGAGCGGCATGGCGTTTCCTACCTTTGGCTCGACACTTTCTCCGGAGACAATAACGTCTCCCACTTTCAGCCCTTCAGGCGCCAGGATGTACCTCTTCTCGCCGTCTCTGTAATTGAGGAGCGCTATTCTGGCAGACCTATTGGGGTCATATTCGATGGAAGCCACCTTTGCAGGGATATCGTACTTGTCCCTTTTAAAGTCGATTTTTCTGTACTGCCTCTTTGCTCCACCGCCTATATGCCTGGAGGTCATCTTACCCCGGTTGTTCCTACCACCCGTCCTGGGGAGCGGCTCCAACAGGGCCTTTTCGGGCTCTCGAGAGGTTATCTCAGAAAAATCTAAGACGCTACCAAAGCGTCTACCCGAAGATGTAGGTTTGTACTTTCTCATGTCCCGTCGCTAATATCCTAAGTCTAACGTGTTCCCTTCCTCTAGGGTTATTACAGCCTTCTTCCAGGAGTGAATCTTTACCGGCCCAAATTTCGTCCTCTTGGGCTTACTTCGCTTATTCAATGTCCTTACGTGTTGAACCTTTACGTTAAAGAGCTTCTCCACCGCCTGCTTTATTTCTATCTTATTGGCCTTATTATCGACCTCAAAGTGGTAGGAATTGTTCTTGTCTCTGTCAGAAACACTTTTTTCCGTATGTAAAGGTCTCTTTATGACTCTATATATATCCAATGCCTTTTACCCTATATTTCCTAGCTCAGAGCGAGTTATGAGAAGCCTATTGCTCTTTAATATATCATAGGCATTTAATAGAGAGGCCTTCATGACTTTCAGGCCGGGGATGTTTCTGGCAGACTTCCATATTACGTGGCTACTGTCATCGGCTACCACCAGGCAGCTTCCCTCTATCCCAAGGGCCTTTAGCAAGCCAGCCATCTTCTTCGTGCTGGGCTTACTAAACTCCAACTTGTCAATCACTTTCACCTCTCCGTCCAACAACTTTCCCAACAGGGCAGAACGAAGTGCCTGTTTCTTGGCCTTCCTGGGCATCTGGTATGAGTAGTCTCTGGGTTTAGGACCAAAGACAACGCCTCCCTTCCGGAAGAGAGGAGAACGCAGTGTGGCTGCACGGGCCCTACCCGTGTGCTTCTGGGCCCAAGGCTTTTTGCCGGTACCGCTTACCTCTGCCTTGGTCTTGGCGGAGGCGGTGCCAACCCTCTTGTTTGCCTCATACATAAGTATGGCATCCTTGAGGAGGACTTTACGCACCTCACCGCCGAACCTGGCCTCTTCCAGTTCCAGCTTCTCTACCTCCTTACCCTTAGAATCATAGACCGTCAGCTCTATCAC
>JBHICS010000052.1:0-7038 GCA_046759685.1 Candidatus Brocadiales bacterium
GAGGCTAGCTCGCACGCTACATCCAGACGTAAAGCAGCAGAAGGCGCGTTGAAAGGCACCCTACTATTAAGGGACTAAGAAGAGAAGGGGTTAGCTATGTCCTTTATTCTAAGCGGCTTCGCCAGCTTGCGTATCCTTAGCTGACTCTCTACGGTTATCACTACCTCGCTGACCTTGCTTTGGAGCGATAATCCCTCTGCCTCCCCTTCATGTAGAGTAACTTGAAAACAAGAGGACCACTCATAATCATTTACGGGTGGCTTAAAACTACTACCGATAGTCCTGGCCAACTCTGAGGGTTCGGGTACCAAGAAGGTCCCAATAATATTACCCGTAGGGACCTGCCTTTGCATGTATGCCAACACCCCTGGCTGAGTAGCAAGGGCAAACTCGGGGACAAGATGGGGTACATCTGCCAGTGCAATGGATTTATCTTTTCCAAATAAGGCCCAATACTTTGTAGCCCTCAGAATCGGCTGGGACTCGTGACTCTTGTCCCACTCGTAATGGACCCTGTACATAAACTCCTTGCCATCTCTTGTTGCAGGGATGACATCATCCACAGGTATGTCTGGACGGGCCCACAGCATGGGACGTATTTTGTCTATATCTTCCGCAGGAAAGAACCAATGTCTCCTGGAATGATGCTCCTCGATGTAAAAATGCGTTGGAGTGCCTAATTTGGCCTGCACCTCTTCCTTGGTAGCGCCCAGCAGCCCATCGGGAAGGGTGTCTGACGCAGAAACTGAACTTTTATCTAGAAACAATACTATTGCTAGAGACAAGGCAAAAAAAGACAACAACTTAAGCTTCATCTTAAACCCTCCTCATCAATGGAAACAAAAACTATAACATATTCATGCCAACGCTGTCAAATAGAGTCCTGACCACGTTGACACAAGACATCTGTTAGCTCTATAATGTCAAGCGGATAGGACCGTTACACACCATGAGATTTATAGGATTGGACCTGGCATGGTCTGTGAGGAACAATTCGGCGGCCTCCGTGCTTGAGACCTCGGGCGGTGAAGGGGCGGTATTGGTACACTACCGGGAAAGACTCCAATCGGACAAAGAGATTCTTGAATATATCGCCTCTACGGTCACTGCATCAAAAGGCGCCTGCGTAGCCATTGACGCACCCTTGATAGTGAGAAACAAGACAGGTGCAAGACCTGTAGACAGGGAGATTACCAGCAGATTTGGCCGATACGGCGCCGGGGCACACCCCTGCAACAGGAGAAAATTTCCCCAGGGGGTGCGCGGTGAAAGATTGGTAAAAGAGCTGTGCGGGGCCAAATACGGATTCGAGCACAAGCCGTTTATACGCCACCTTACAAGGAAAATACCCACGAAAACCGTCTTTGAGGTATACCCACACCCGGCACAGGTCGTGCTCTTTGGTCTGGAAAAGAGGATCCTTTATAAGAAGGGTGGTGTAGATACTAGGCGTAAGGGTCTAAAAACGCTTCAGGAGAAGATTAAGACTCACCTACTCTTCCCGCAGAAGGGCCCGCCGGCCACCAAGGGGAGGTCTGGGAGACAGCCCTGTCTCTCTAGACCTGTACCGCACATAAAAAGAAATCAGCCCTTAAAAAGACTTTTGTCCAGGGATACAGACACGCTTAAGGGGGCAGAACTAAAATCATACGAAGACACTCTGGACTCACTCATTTGCGCGTACATAGGTCTCTACCACTGGTACTGGGGGGAAGAGAAAAGCGAAGTCGTAGGGGATATGAATAGCGGTTATATCGTCCTGCCTAGAGATACGGCATTATCAAGTAACGTTACAGCCTAGGAAGGCTGTTTACTCCTGTGAGGCCTCAGCCCCTTTACCTCCTCTTTCATGCCCTCTGCAACCTTTCTTAGTCTAGCGTTCTCCGCCTCCATCGATGTAAGGGCATCTTTAAGCCTTCTCAACTCCTTATTCTTATCCTTTAATAACGCCTTTATCTCCTTCATTTCTTTATTCCTTAAGTCAAGCTCCTTATTGAGCCTTTCTGCCTCTTCAGTCTTTCTATCAAGGGCATGCACAAGCCGTTCAATATCCACGGCCGAGGGCAGTGATTTCGAGAGGTCGTTCTCGGATGCAGGTGTACCCTCTTTGCTCAGTCCAAGCGCCTCTGCCCTGCTATACTCTGCATCAGCCTCTTTCGCCATACCCTTCTTCTCGTATACCTGCCCAAGCAAGTGGTGTGACTGGGCATGGCATGGTCCGACCTGTATAGCCTTTCTAAGAACGCTCAAGGCATCATCTAGTTGGTCTCTCTGGACGTAAAGGGCTGCAAGGCCACAATAGGCGTCCATATATTGTGGGTTAATACCTACTATCTTCTTGTACTCAGTAATGGCCTCATTCAACATACCGAGCCTCAGATAGGCCGTGGTAAGACCCTGGCGGGCCTCTATGTGTGTAAAGTTAAGCATCAGGGCCTTCTTATATTCCGCCACTGCCGCCTCCAGCATGCCCTTCTCCATATAGGCCTCTCCAAGTTGATAATAGGCACCCGTGTCATGAGGCCTCTTTTTCACCGCCTTCTTATACTTATCTATATTGCTACTCGCCACTTTTTCCTTGTTCCTCTCCAGCTTTTTCTGCCAATACACCTTCTTCCTGCTCTACCGCCTCACCTTCCTCCGCAACATCTCCCGTCTCCTCTTTCCCACCAGGTTCCTCAATATCTACGTACATCGACGACAACCGTTCTGCCTCAAGGAACTCCTGTTCAGCCTCCTCTTTAAGCCCCTGTTTTTCCAGTAGTAAACCATAGGTATAGTGAGCTTCAGGAAGCTCCGGATGGGCGGCCAAGGTATTTCTAACGTCCTTTACGGCCTCATCCAACATTCCCAGTTCTGCCAGGCCCCTATCCAGGCCCAGACGCGCCTCAACCAAATTCTTGTTACCATCCAAGGCCCTACCGTACGACCCAACGGCATCGCGAAACATCCCCTTGGCAAGATAGGCATTGCCGAGATTATAGTACGCCATCACGCTCTCGGGGTTAAGTTTCAGCACTTCTTTCAGGTAATTAATCGCCTTGTCGGGATTTCCTCCCTCCAGGTATGAGAGGCCCAAGCCATAACGGGCTTCTTCATGGGTGGGGTCAACCTCCAGTGTCCTTTCCCACGCATCGGCTGCTTCCGCCGGCATGCCCCTTTTGTTGTATGCTATGCCCAGGTTATACCAGGCCTCCACATGATTCGGGTTCAGCTTCAAGGCCCGTTCGTATTCCCTAATGGCATCCTCTAGCCTGCCTCGAAGATAGTATTTGTTGCCCATGCTCAGGTGCCTCTCCGCCCCACCTGCTTCCATAATGGGAGCCTCCTGAAGTTTTAAGGCCGGTTCGGCGGGATTAAAGACAGGGGGTTCTAGAGGTTCTTCTCTCCTGAAGAACCAGCATGATGAGAGAAAGACCATAGGCAGGAGCAAAAGGTGTAGGCATTTCAGGGTCTTCGTCATGGGTTTAGCTTTTGCCCCGTAGCATGAGGTCACTTCTCAAGCATGGCGCACAGTAAGCACAGGACAAGGGGCCTTCCTCACCACGTTTTCAGCCACGCTGCCAATAACCATGTGGGGCAGACCTGTCCTGCCATGAGTACCCATCACTATTATGTCAACATCTTTGTCCTTGGCAACATTCAGGATATCCTTGACGGGCACACCCACAACAACGACGGACTCTATATTAACCCCTTGCACCTCATCGGCAGCTTTTTTGACAAGTTCTTCCCTAATACTCTTTATTGTCTCTTCGCCTGGCTTGGGCACATCAAAATCAAGCGGGCTCTCATGCCCGAAGCTGCGGACGTCTATAACATGCACAAGATACAGTTTTGCTGATTCTGTGCGGGCAATATGTGCAGCATACTTAAAGGCCTCTTGCGAACAAACAGAATAATCAACAGGACACAGTACACTTTTTATATTGACCATCTTTATCTATCGCTCCTATCTTAAGAAACTTCTACAAGACTCAGCATCTCCCAACACGGGTGACCTCAGGGATGACGCACAGTGAGTACGGGGCAAGGGGCCTTCCACACCACGTTCTCCGCCACACTGCCAATAATCACATGAGGTATACCGGTCCTGCCATGGGTGCCCATCACTATCATATCCACCTCTTTCTCCTCAGCTGTCTTCAGAATTTCTTCGACAGGCTTACCCACCACAACGATGGCCTCTACATCAACCTTCTTTCCGTCCCTTTCGTGGACCAGGTCCTCTTGGAGCTCTTTTCTTATACGCTCTATCGTATCCGGTGCCGGCTTGGGCACTTTAAAGTCAAGGGGGCTCTCATGGCCGAAACTACGGATGTCTATTACATGCATTAGATACAGCTTGGCTTCTTCCCCACCGGCGATATGTGCAGCATACTTCATCGCCTCTGAAGAAGACACTGAATAATCAACCGGACAAAGTATCTTTTTTATGCTGACCATTTTATCTGCCTCTCCTATCTTGCTGGTTCGTCACAAAACTTGTCCGCCAACAAACTATCTATCAGAAAAAGACACTAAGGCTGGCGCACGGTGAGAACCGGGCAAGAGGACCTCCTCACAACATTCTCCGCCACGCTGCCCATAATCACATGCGCTATTCCAGTCCTGCCGTGCGTACCCATGATTATCACATCTGCCCCCTTTTCCTTAGCGGCATTTATGATTTCGATAACTGGTATGCCTACCGTGACCATGGTTTCCACGTCGCCCTTCTTCCTCACCTCCTCTGGTACATGCTCTTTCAACTCTGCCTTCATGCGGCTTATGGTCTCAGAATCAGGGTTTGCAACCTCCAAGGGAGCATAACCTTCTAAGTAGCGAACATCAACCACATGTATCAGGCACAGTTTGGCGGCCTCCCTCTGTGCAAAATGCACGGCGTAATCAAGCGCTACTAATGAACCTTTAGAATAATCTATGGGGCAGAGTATGACCTTTATATTTATCATTTAGCAACCTCCCGTATGTCACAATAGGTCTGCTAATCTGACTGACGTATGGTAAGTACAGGGCAACTGGACTTCTTTAATACATTCGCCGCCACACTGCCCATTACCGTATGGGCTATACCCGTTCTGCCATGCGTACCCATTACTATCATGTCTACATCTTTCTCGCGCGCGACATTCAAGATTTTCTGGACAGGTATGCCCGCAGTCACAATCGTATCCACATCTATTTTTGACCTTACATCATCAGAGACCTTCAGGGCAAGCTCTTTCTTCATCCTTCTCACAGTCTCAGACTCTGGACCAGGAAATTCAAATGGAGGAAAGTCGTCAAAGTGACGCACGTCAATGACATAGAGCAAGAATAGCGTCGCCGAATTCTTTAAGGCAAAATGTGTTGCATATGCCAGTGCCTCCAGAGAGCACTTGGAATAATCAACCGCACATAGCACGCTTTTTAATTTCAACATTCCGCCCCTTAAAATATGCCGCTTTTCATTGGGCCTGGTGCACCGTAAGCACTGGGCAAACGGCCTTTCTTACCACATTCTCAGCCACACTGCCCATGACCACGTGTGCAATACCCGTCCTTCCATGAGTTCCTATAACTATTATGTCCACTCCCTTATCATTAGCGACATTAACTATCTCCTGGGCTGGTACACCTACTGTAACAATCGTTTCAACGTCAATGTCTCCGCTTATCTCCTTCGGCACGCTCTCGGTAAGCCTTTCTTTCAGGTGGGCAATGGTTTCCTCATCTGGACTAGGCTGTGCCTCGTATATAGGGCCCCCGTAGTCATATATGCGCTTGTCAATTACGTGCATCAGATAAAGTCTTGCAGAATCTCTCAACGCCAGTCCCGCTGCATACCTTAGAGCCCTGGCTGAACAGTCGGAATAATCAATCGGACACAGTATTTTTTTGAATGTTATCATCTTCTACCAAGCCTCTTAAGTCTTAGTGTCACCTTCCTGGTCTCACTGCTGACGTAGGGAGGTATAGGGTGCCTAACACCAACAAGCCCCCGCCGTTCAGACAGAGCCAGCTTTAGCAAGAGTGGGGCTACAAGTGCCACAAAAGCCACCATCATTATTATAGCCGAAAATAGGTCTTCGCTTAATACTCCCAGGCCAAGCCCAATCTCAGCCATTGTTAAGGTCACCACGTTCCTTGGCATCATGCCAATACCAATAGCCAGGCGGTTTACACCTTTTTCAACTATGCAAATACTGCAGAATAGCTTACCTAACATGGCAGCCGCTGTAATGCTGACTCCAATAATTGCGGAGTGCCAGTTAAAAACGCTCTCAAGCCTCACCTGTGTACCAACGAATACAAAGAAAACAGGAACGAATAGCATAAAGGCAGGCCGCACGATTTCTTCCAGGCCGTGCTCCTCTTCGTCCACATCTTTTAAGCGAATGTGCCTGAGGAATAAACCTGCCCCAAAGGACCCTATTATAGTAGCAAGCCCCACGGATTCTGCGAAATATGCAAGCAGGAGACATACGACTACCACAAGAAACACCTTCATGGTCTCAGGAAACTTCCTGGTGACAACGTCTCCAAAGCCCTTGCTAAACTTTAGACTGATTGCTACTATTGCGCCCACAAACCCAATTGCCATCGCCCCTGATATGGCCAGATTTGTTACAGCCATACCTCCTGTAAGTATCATACCACTAACGATACCCAAGATAAGAAGCCCCAGAACCTCATCAAAGATGGCTGCCCCCATGATTATTCTTGCCTCGTTGCTCTGTAACTTCCCCATCTCTTCAAACACCCTTACGGGGATCGCAATACTGGTAGCGCAAAGGGTAATGGCCAGAAAAAGACGGGTATAGAAAGAGGCATCGGGGAGTAAGAAGTGGCCCACAAGGTATCCCAACCCTCCCCGGGCAATGACACCACCCACTGCAACTAGAAACAATGTAGGCCCCGACCGGAGCATCTTATTGAGGTCCGTATGTATGCCAATACTCATTAGAAGTATTATAGCACCAAAATCTGCCGCTATCCCTATGCTGGGCGTTGTGTGCAAGAACTCAAAGAAACTCCACCCGCTAAAGAAAAACA
>JBHICS010000053.1:0-6955 GCA_046759685.1 Candidatus Brocadiales bacterium
AAATATCAAACGAAATCAACATTTGGAATAGAAAAAGGGTCATGCTTGCCTGAATCAACAGAAATAAAACCCAAAGAACCCCTTGGCAAAACTGGTTCGGGTATATGAGCACAAGCCAACCTGCAACAACCACAAAAAAACTATACGCCCCCAAATTCAAGGACAAAACACCTTGAAGCTGGATTAACATTGGACTCAAGAGCAGAACCGCTGTTACGCTTTTCCACTGAATCTTAGATTGCACCCCCAAAAAAAGGGATGAAACCAAGAGCCATGTAAAAGCGACAAAAGATATCGCTAATTCCTGTGCCATGGGTCCCTCTAAACCAAGCTAATTGCGTCTATCCTTCTCCATTAGAATTCATTTACGAACTTCCTTGTCCATCTTAGGAGAACAAACGTCTTTGGTGAAACTCCATCTCATATGGTCCCCCTCACTGAGAACACATCTGTCGGCAAAGTCTTCGGCACGTTCACCATTAACGTCGTAATACCATGCCATGTTTCCACTCTGCCACTCAACACCGTCAATGGAGGTAACCAAAATGAATCCGTTGATTTGCTTTGTTTCTATATTAGCAACAGACTGTAGCGCCTCCAGGGCAGTCATACCCTGATGCCATTCTACCTCTATCTCACGAAACGGATGCTTTCCACCATAATCAATTTCTACAACCACATTATGGTGAGCACCGTGCGGATATGCAGTAGGCATAAGCACTACAAGGACAAGCACGCTTATTATTCTCTTTAAGTGTTTCATATTGCTAATCCTCCGTACCTTAGTGTTAAGTAAAGACAATTCGTTTTGTTGAGAATACCTCTTGTTCGTTGTTCAAAATGACACCTCCAGGCCGCCATAAGCGGCAATCCCAGCTGTACCGAACCCTTTAATCTCTTCATACTCCTCATCAAAGAGATTCTCCACGCGGTTAAAAATCTTGAAGTTTTCGTTAACATCATAAGACCATGCAAGATTAACCACGGTATAATTGTCAAGCCTTACCCGTTTGGAAGCAAAAGTGACAGGATCAAAAAATTTGTCATCTCTCCTGCCCACAATGTCAACATCGAGGTTTATATTAGCCTTTTCAAGAAAGTGGTAATTCAGGTCGAGACCTATCTTATTCTTCGCCCTTCGCAGCAGTTCCTTCCTGCTATCCGTTGTTCCAGTACTCAAGTCCTTGGTGTTGGTATACGTGTAGTTTGCACGGATGCTGAGGTTATCAATCGGCTGGATGTCTGCGAAAAATTCGACGCCCATTGATTCGGCCTTGGCTATGTTCTTGAACTTAAGCGTGCCGGAGTCAAAGGCAATCAGGTCGTCGAAATCGTTGTCAAAAAACGTGCCGCCCAGTGTCACCCTCTCTTCCCAAAAATACTGCTCTATACCGACGTCCCATCCCGTGCTATTTTCTGGGTTGAGGTTTCTGTCTCCGAACCGGGAAAAAAGCTGAAAAATCGTGGGGGCCTTGAAACCGGTGCCAACGGTTGCCTTAAACTTAGTCCCAGTTGGTTGGAATAAATAAGCAGACGTTACACGATAAGTGGCTTCAGTTCCAAACCTGTCATGGTCATCGACACGGACACCCAGTGTGGTGAAGAAACTGTCCCACAACCTTATCACATCCTGAAAATAAAAGGTATTGGTTCTGGCCGTTTTCGTGGGGAGTTTACTGATGGAGGTTCCAAAAGCGCTTACCGAACGGGTTTCGGACTCGCCCTTATCCTCCTCGGTTTCAAAGCCAAGGGTCACAGTGTTAGTCTCGTGGAGATATATGTTGTGTTGCCAATCAAACCTGAGTATTTGCCCGTCGAAAGAACCTTGGAACGAGCTGGTACTGGCAGGGTCAGCAGGGTCGTGGTTATCTCTTTCAATGTGGGTCAAGTTGAACCCCAGCTTCTGTTCCCAAAGACCGTCTAATAGAAATAGCCCCGCCTCAGTTCTGAAAAATAATTGCTCGGTATTTTGCCTATTGTCTGGGTCATCCCCACCCATGCTGCCACCGTCGTCAATCTGGGTCCTAGCGTCACTGTACCTCAGAATGAAATCTACTCCGAAGTTCTCAGTAGGAGTAAGCCCAAACCTCCCGGAAACCGAGGTATTCTCGTAACCGTCCTTCTCGTTATTTTCAAGCTCCTTGTTAGCGGCGGATATTCCGTGTGTATCCAGTCTGGAGACATCGAGGGAATAGTTGACCAACTTGTTGCCACCGCTGACACCCACCCTTTCTTTGAAGGTATCAAACGAACCGCTTTCGTTGTTCATGAAGAAACTCGGTTTCCCCTCTCCTTTCTTGGTGATGATGTTTATGACGCCTCCAATGGCATCTGAGCCATAAAGCGTGCTTTGCGGACCGCGAAGCACCTCGATACGCTCTATATTGTCCACGGTAAGATTGGCAAAATCGAAGGAACGTCCTGGTGAAATGGGATCGTTCATCTCCACCCCATCTATTAGGACAAGGGTATGTTCTGATTTTGCCCCCCTAATAAATACTGAAGCGTTTTTCCCTGGGCCTCCATTTTGGACAACGTCCAGTCCAGGAACTCCTTTCAGAGCCTCAAGTACTGTGGTCTTCTGTTTGTTCTTAATCTCTTCCCCGGTGATTACGGTTATTGAACTAGCCACTTCACTGGATGGAGTTTCTATCCTGGAGGCAGTGACTACTACCTCGGGTAGTCTTTCTTTTTTTGAAGACGCATCCTTTGTGTCCTTATTCTCAGCACCTAGAATAGGAGGTGTGTCAAGGCAGATAAAAAGGCAATGGAAGGCAACAACACTGGTGAGTAAAAACTTCATGACTATCCTCCTCTCCCCTCGGAAAAGGGATAACGTTACGTGCAAGATAGGTCTCCTGGCTCACGGTTCATCCTACTCCCTGTGCCTTCCCATTCGCCACGAGCGAACAGTGGCCTACATACAGGTTTCGTCCCCGTTACAGTTGCGGGGCAGCGGCAGATTTGAACTGCCTTCCCTTACATCTCGCACTAGTCTTAGTTTATAAGTTATGTTTTCTGCTTTTCCTCCCAATAAAAAAACCCGCACCTTCTTTGTGTAGATAAAAAGAAGACACGGGTTAATAGTCATGTAACGCTTCATACCTCCCTAACCACGAGGAATTCTATGAAGTAAATCTACAGGCAGGTCTTCTGACTATCGGGTCATCCTACTGACTGCGCCTTCCCATCCACCAAGAGTGAACAGTGGCATGCTGCAGTGTTCGTCTCCGAATACAGCGGCGGGTCCGTGATGGTGTCTCACCATCTTCCCTCTTGGTCCATATGCATGGCTATGGACACCTGTAGAAAAATCTTGAGAGAGTCTACACCCAGGCTTACCAACTGTCAAGCAGAATTTATTGTGCAGTGCCCGCCATGGAGAATGGGCACACAGGGACATCTCTAAAACACTAGGCAGGTATCCACTTGTCGGGTGTAAACAAGGGCAAGTACTGTAACTCGGTCTCCAACAGCACGTTATGTTATCCCTCAATAAGCTCTCTGGCGGTCTTATAGGCCTGTTCTAGAAACTCCGGATGTGCCGTAATGGCATCACGTTTATCGAGGCCCTTGAAGAAAAGCTCGCCTGCGTATTCTATTTCAAGGGCATTGAATATGGCCCTCATGGTCTGTCTTGAACCGGAAAATATCGTGTCTTCTGCCTTACTAATGGCCGCGGTTGAAATAAACAGTCCCCTGGGCTGTTTCCCACCGTTTCTTAAGGGTCTTTTGAGTACAAATCTACGCGACCACAGTGCCTGACAGCGGTCTATGAGGGCCTTGAGCTGAGCACTTATACCCAGAAAATACAAGGGCGACGCCACTACCACATAGTCTGCATCAAGGAGCTTCTTGTAGACCTCCTGCATCTTATCTTCTATAACACATTCTCCCGTCTCCCAGCAGTTGCCACACGATGTGCAGGGTGATATGCCAAGCTCACTAACCACCAGCTTATTTGTTTTAAGTCCGGCGTCATTGGCTGCCTTAATTACTTCATCAAGAAGCAGTTCTGAATTACCTCCTCGTCTTGGGCTCCCTGCAATAGCCAACAAATTCTTCATCCAGGGTCCCTCCGTATGGTATGGGCTGAGGTGGGGTTGCCTGCCCCCTGAGCAGCCTGGCTCTGGATCTTGCTGGCGAAATATTCCATGGTCTTTCTTAAACCCTCTTGCCTATCCACCCTTGGTTCCCAGCCTAACACCCCTTTTGCTTTCGATATGTCCGGCCTTCTGACCTTAGGGTCATCCTGCGGAATGGGTCTAAAGACGATTTTACCCTTGCTGGAGGTCAGCTCTATAATCTCCTTGGCCAACTGTAACACAGTAATCTCGGAAGGATTTCCAAGGTTTATCGGCTCATGTTCCTTTGACATGAGCAGTTTGTATAGACCCTCGACCATGTCAGATATATAACAAAAGCTGCGTGTCTGCCTGCCGTCACCAAAGACGGTAAGGTCTTCTCCCCTAAGGGCTTGGGACATGAACGTAGGCAGCGCACGGCCGTCATCGAGGCGCATTCTTGGGCCGTAGGTGTTAAATATGCGGGCTATTTTTGTGTCTATGTCATGTGCCCGATTGTAGGCCATGGTGAGGGCCTCTGCAAAGCGTTTTGCTTCGTCATACACCCCCCTTGGACCCACCGGGTTTACGTGTCCCCAGTAATCTTCTGGCTGTGGATGTACCTGAGGATCGCCGTATACCTCAGAGGTAGAGGCCAAGAGGAACTTGGCCTTTTTGTTTTTGGCTAGGCCGAGGGCATTCAACGTACCTAGCGAGCCGACCTTCAAGGTCGGGATGGGGAGTTTTAGATAATCAATCGGGCTTGCAGGGGAGGCCAGATGCAGTATTGCATCTACATCACCTTCAATCGATATGTATTCCGTAACGTTTTGTTCTATGAATCTAAACCTGTCATTGCTCAGCAGGTGGGTGATGTTATCACTCGTACCGGTCAGCAGGTTATCGAGACAGATAACGAAGTGGCCCTTTTCCAAGAGATAGTCACAAACATGGGAGCCTATAAAGCCTGCCCCACCGGTAACTACTATGCGCATAGTAATTAAAGCTCCTTTCAAGTCTAAAAACCAAATTCTATAATGGACTTCTTTCTGATTGCAAGCCAAAAACTTCTATGATGTTACAACCCTTTGACATCTGTGCCTATTGGCGATAAACTGGCTTCTTAATCCGTACAAGGTCTTTACAAAAGTGGCTTTAATCCTCTGTGTCATTCTGAGCGAAGCGAAGAATCTCCAAATGCCAGATTCTTAGGTCGTTTCACTCCCTCAGAATGATCCGCCTTAGGCGGATGTAGGGTTTTTTGAGGCCTCCGTATAATTATAGGCAAACAGTTATAGAGGGTAACAAATGAGATTTACCAAGATGCACGGGATAGGCAACGATTACGTATACGTCAATTGTTTTGAAGAAAAGATAGGCAACCCTAGCAGGCTTGCCAAGCGCATAAGTTCAAGGCACTTCGGCGTTGGTGCAGACGGACTTATACTTATAACGCCCTCTAAGAGGGCAGATGTAGGGATGAGGATATTTAATGCCGACGGCAGTGAGGCCGAGATGTGCGGTAACGGTATACGCTGCGTGGCAAAGTACGCCTATGAGCATGGTCTGGCACAAAAAAAGAGGATGACAGTTGATACGCTGGCAGGAATAAAAACCTTGGACCTAAAGGTCAAGGGTTCAAGAGTCCAAGGGGTAAGGGTAAATATGGGCAGACCCAGGCTGCTCAGAAGGCAAATACCCATGAAGGTAGTAAGAGATGGAGGCCTCAAGGGGGGCATGTCAGGTGGCAACACAAGGGTTATAGAAGAGCCCTTTTATGTGGCTGTGGCCGACAAAGAGTTCAGGATTACCTGCGTCTCTATGGGCAATCCGCATTGCGTCATATTTCTAAAAAAGCTGAAGGGCTTTCCTGTAGAAAAATACGGACCATTGATAGAGTGCCACAGGGCCTTTCCCGAGAGGATTAACGTGCATTTCGTTGAGGTGCTCCGCAAAGGTGAGGTCGGGATAAAGGCCTGGGAAAGGGGGTCAGGTCAGACGCTTGCCTGCGGTACCGGTGCGGCGGCGGTATGTGTTGCCGGCGTCTTAAATAAGAAGACTGCACGAAGGATACTGGCCCATCTCCCCGGAGGTGATTTAACACTGGAGTGGGCAAAGGGTGGCAACGTCTTTATGACCGGCCCCGCAGAGGAGGTCTTTGAGGGGGAGTGGCGCGGTTAAAAAGGGTCTCAGGGAACCGGGCAGGAGGCTGGGAGGGCTCGCTTTAATATTTTACCCGTGGGGCCGTGGGGGAGTTCCTTACGAAACTCGAAATACTTGGGTATCTTGTAGTGGGGGAGCTTGTCGTGGCAGAAGACCTTAAGTTCGTCCTCTGTTACATCCTCGTCGTCGTGGAGTACGATGAATGCCTTGGGCGCCTCGCCTCGTAGCTTATCTGCCACACCAATGACCGCCACCTCAAAGACCTTCGGGTGGTGGTGAAGGACGTCCTCAATCTCTACAGGTGAAACGTTCTCACCGCTTATGATTATGATCTCCTTCTTCCTGCCGGTTATTTTCAGGAAGCCTTCGTCGTCAAACCTGCCAAAATCACCCGTCTTGAACCAACCTTCCGGGGTGATTGCCTCTTTCGTGAGTTCCGGCTGGTTGAGATATCCCTTCATGATGTTCGGCCCTTTGACCCATATCTCACCGTCTCGGCCTACCGGCAGGGCGGAGCCGTCTTCGTCCACGATTTTTATCTCCAAGTTGGGCAGGGGCTTACCTGCAGTTCCATATTTGTAGTCAGCGGGACTGTTCACAGACACGATGGGAGAACACTCCGTCAGACCGTAGCCTTCAAGGAGCGGTACTTTAAAAGTATTCATAAATGAATTTATTACGTCCATAGGTACGGGCTCACCGCCGGTCACTGCAAGCCTCACGCTGCT
>JBHICS010000054.1:0-6913 GCA_046759685.1 Candidatus Brocadiales bacterium
CACAAGGTCCTGACTATCTGGTTCGGGGGGATACCAACACCGCCTAACATAGTGACGCCCAAGGTCTGAATCCTATCTATTATCTCGTCGTTGGAGACGGCAATCCCCATCCTCTCGGCCTCTTTGACCAATGTTAACTGTTCCCAAACCACTTTACCTAAAGGCAGGTCTTCTTGCCACAGAAAGACCCTTTTCCAGCGTACCATTGCATCATTAAACTCCTCCGCCGAAATCTTTTCACCCATTATGATGCCAATGGGTTTCTTGGGTATAAGATAGCTTGCAGAGTATCCTATCCCCCAGGCCGCCATGGCAAAGACCATGACGATGTACATCTTCTTCTTATGTCTCCTCATCCAATCTAGCGCCATAGGACACCTTTCGCTTGATATAGATTATGTTTCAATAATACAGGGGTGAAATTGATTATATATGATTTTCATGCCCTATCAACTGCTTTTTAGTCACTGACATCAGACAACAAAAGAGAAAAAGCTCTTGACACGATTCATAGACTTCTATTATTAGAGTTCTATATAATAGAAGTAGAAGTGGCCGGAATGAATGTGTGCATTCATGGGAGCAAAGAAACATGCCAAAGCGAATGGTCATTGTAGAGTCACCCACAAAGGCAAAGACCATAAATAAATTCCTTGGGTCAAGGTTTGTAGTGCGCTCATCGATGGGTCATGTCAGAGACCTACCCGAGAGGAAGCTTGCCGTAGACATAGAGAAGGACTTTGCGCCGGAGTACAGGATTATACCCAAGCGCAAGGAAATGGTTAAGTCCCTCAAGTCCGAGGCAAAGAAAGCTGATGAGGTCTACCTCGCACCAGACCAGGACCGCGAGGGAGAGGCTATTGCCTGGCATCTCTGCAAGGCCCTCGAAATACCAGAGGAAAAGGCCAGAAGGGTGGTCTTTAACGAAATTACCGAAGAGGCCATCAAGAGCGCATTCAAACACCCGGTCGATATAGATATAAACAAGGTAAATGCACAGCAGGCCCGCCGCATCCTTGACCGCTTGGTAGGCTATAAGATAAGCCCTCTCTTGTGGAAGAAGATTACAAAGAGACTCAGTGCAGGGAGGGTGCAGTCCGTAGCGGTCAGGATCTTAGTGGAGAGGGAGAAGGAAATCCTGGCATTCAAGCCAGTGGAGTACTGGGATATCGTTGCAATGCTGCGGCCAAAGGGTACCAGGGGAAAGGGCTTTGAGGCAAAGCTATGGAAACAGGAAGACTCTGATGTGCAGATAGGAAATGAGACCGAGGCCCAGAGGCTCCTTGAGGCCCTAAAAGGGTCTAAATATATTGTGGGGGTCGTAAACAAGCAGCGTAAGCTGAACAAGCCCCTACCTCCATTTACTACGAGCCAGCTTCAACAACAGGCGTCCATTCAACTGAATTTCTCCACTAAAAGGACCATGCTTGTCGCCCAGCAGCTGTACGAGGGGGTCGAACTTAAAGAGGGCCCGATGGGTCTTATAACATATATGAGAACGGACTCTTACAGGGTATCCGAAGAGGCAATAAAGGCCTGCAGGAAGCTTATACCCAAGATGTTTGGCAAGGACTACTTACCGCCGAAACCAAATCGCTATGCCTCCAGAAAAGGCGCCCAACAGGCCCACGAGGCCATTCGGCCTACCTCTGTAAACATTGTCCCTGACACCATAAAGCAGTACCTTACGAGAGACCAGTACAGACTTTACGAACTCATCTGGAGGAGGTTCGTTGCAAGTCAGATGAGTCCGGCCGAATACGAGACGACGGAAATAATTATAAACGCGGGCCTTTACAGGTTTAAGTCCAAGGGAAAGGCCCTTGTCTTTCAGGGTCACAATACCCTGACAAGGTCCATAAAAGAAGAGCCTCTGCCGGATATGAAACAAGGAGATGAGTTAAAGCTGCTTGAGCTTACGCCAAACCAGCATTTCACCGAGCCTCCACCAAGATATACAGAGGCCTCCCTGGTAAAGGCCTTGGAAAGAAAAGGCATCGGCAGGCCCAGTACCTACGCCGTGATTATCTCTACAATACAGGCTAGGGGATACGTTAAGAAAGAGAACAGGACCTTACACCCTACTGAGCTTGGAATCCTTGTTACGGATAAGTTGGTGAAACATTTTCCAAGGATTATGAACATTGAGTTTACGTCGCACATGGAAGAGGAGCTTGATAAGGTAGAAGAGGCCAAGATGGAGTGGGTAGGCGTACTTAAGGAATTCTACGCCCCGTTCCATGAAGAGCTGGAAACCGCGGTAGATGAGATGGAAAGCGAAAAGGGACGCCCGGAGGATGCCAACATACCTTGTGAGCAGTGCGGGTCTCCCATGGTTATACGCTGGAGTAGGGCAGGGAGGTTTCTGGGATGTTCTACCTTCCCCAAGTGCAAGTTCACCATGGACATATCCGGAGACAACCGTCCCAAGCCCGCCGAGCCTACCGGGGAAACCTGTGAGAAGTGTGGCAGCCCTATGGTAATAAAGGCTGGACGCATGGGAAGATTTCTTGCGTGTTCGGCCTATCCTGAGTGTAAAAATACCAAGTCTCTGCCTACAGGGGTAAAGTGTCCAAAGGAAGGTTGCGGTGGAGACGTTGTGCAAAGGCGTTCAAAGCGAGGCAGAAGGTTTTATGGGTGCAGTAACTATCCAAAGTGCGACTTTACCGCATTCAAACTGCCCAAAGAACCCGCCGTGGCTGCATCCGAGTAACCTGTCGTAGCCCCGCTGAATCATTGAAGAGTTAATCCAGGTTCCCCTCCGCAGGCGCTACCCTTTGGGTTATGGACACATATTCCCTGTCTCCCAAATCCTCCGGCTGCTCTTCTATCTTTATAGGCAGAGTAAGCGTGTTCTTATCCCTTACTATCACAACGTTCACCGTACTCTCTACCTTGATATGACGGATGTACCTCTGGACGGTCTCGGCATTGAACACGTTTTCGTTGTCTATAACTATTATTACGTCGCCGGGTTTTATTCTGCCTTTAGCCGCGGGCGTATCATCCCAGACCCCTGATACAAAGGCACCTTCATTAGACGGTAAGCCATACTCCCGCAGCAGTTCTACCTTGTTACTGTAGCCCAACGTGTGCGCCAGGTCGTCATCAATGTTGCGAATGCCTACGCCCAGGTAGCCGCGCACCACTCTACCCTTTTCTACTAGTTCGCGGATTACTTCTTCGGCTATGGATACCGAGGTGGCAAAACCCACCCCTTGAAAGCCGCCAGTCCTTGTGGCTATGGCCGTGCTTATACCAATTACCTCACCACGCATGTTTACTAATGGACCACCGCTATTACCCGGGTTTATAGCGGCGTCTGTCTGAATAAAATCTTCATAGGAAAATGGCTTAGCGAAGGGAATAACGCCCTTCCTTCCGGTGGCGCTTACTATGCCCGCAGAGACCGTCTGTTGGTAACCGAAGGGGTTGCCGATGGCTATCACCCAGTCACCCACGTGGACGTCGTCACTGCTACCAAATTCTGCAGGTTGAAGGCCGTCAGCCTCTACCTTAAGTATCCCCAAGTCTGTCTTTGAATCGAGCCCCACCACCTTTGCCTCATATTGCCTTCCGTCATGAGTTATCACGGTGATAGTACCTTCCTCAAAGCCCTCCACTACGTGATAGTTGGTAAGGATGTGGCCCTCGGTGTCTATTATTAGGCCTGAGCCCTGCCCGTGGATAGGAAAGTCTAAGCCAGGGTGGAGATTAGGCCGGCCTTCTGGTGACTGTGGGCCTGGCATGGGAACACCAAATTCCTGGCCCCTCGGACCAAACTGCTTCCTAAACCCGGCTGCATATTCGCTGCCCCTTTCGGTACGTATACTTACCACCGAAGGGCTCACTAATTGCACTACCTTTCGGAAGGTCTCTACAAAGGGGTGCGTCTTTTCCTCAAGTGCCCGCAGCTCGCTTTTTAATGTCTCTCTGCTTGTTAAGCCACTGTCCTCGGCCCAGGAAGAAACCGAGAGGGAGGAACATAACGCACAAAGGAAGGCACCGACAAGGGCAATAAGGCTTGTCGTCCGATAGACCATAGGCCGCCTTTCACAAAAGCAAGGGAACAATTCGACAAAATAACTCAGCCAATTATACAAATAGCCCCCAGGTTTTCCACAGGAAATAATAAAAGCAGTACAATAAGTCTTATATAATTCAGTTCAAGGTCAGGGCTAAGATGGCGGTTTAGCCCCTAGCAGGCCAGAGACAGCAGCAAAACAGCTATCGGGAACCAGGGCATACAGGAGAATAAGGACACAAAGTCTAATTTTCGGGTACAAAAAAAGCGTATTCTCCACGCTAACGGTATGACCTGCCCCCACAGACAGTGCTAGTATTTAAGTTGGTTTTATACCCTCTCCATGACCCTTTTCTATTTGAGGGTGTTCTGGTGTGTTTGTTTGACAGCGGGAAGGGCAGTGTCTATGACGCTCAGATGGTGGCCGCGGCAGGTGGGCATAACATGCTCTCTCTATGACCCCTGTCTACTTGAGTGTGTTTACTTGTCAGTTGAGCAAGGAAGTTTGTTGCCTGCCAGTCGTAAGTCCTTGCAGAATACGGTGGAGACGAGGGGATTCGAACCTCCGACCTCGGCAATGCGAGGACTAAAATCTAGAGATTCGTAAGTCTAGGGCTGGTGGGTAAATACCTGCTAGCCCTATTCTCACACCTTGGGTTTAGGTAGGTCTTTTCGAGTCTTTTAGGGCCTTTTTGGGCTTCGATGTACACCTGTGAAATGAAACCTACGACAATTTTGGTAGAATTAGAGTACAGCTGTTACTGAGTGTTCAGATAACCTTGCAGCCAGAGTGAACCAGTGAGATTATCGTCTTTTTGAGGTATGTAATCTTCTTGCATGGAGTTTTCACTGACGTATAAGTAGACCTTAAATGGATTATCTGTCGTTATAAGGGTTGTTTCTATCTTGAAAACTTTGGAGTCTTCAAAATACACTTCGCTGATATTCTCAACGGTTGCCCTGAATGCAAAGTCATCAATGGCGCCATCCTTAAGTTGCTCCAAAACTGACGTTTTGTCCAGTGAACCGCAGAATGGGCTTAAATCGGTTACTTCGTCTTCAGGTATTCCCTGTGTTATTGCCCGTATTCGTCTTAATGTATCAGGGTCTGTAATCTCAACAGGAGCTGGTAAGGCTTTCTGTGCATTGTAGCCAAAAGCAGCAAAAACAACATTACATTTCTTATCCACTTTGTACGCTTCTCTGTTTCTAAAGTATAAAGTATCGAAAAAGGAAACTTCAGCACCATCTAACGTCGAGGCCTTTATCTGAGCTTCTAGTTTGTTTTCCCACTCTACGATTTCTCTGATTACAATCGTGTTTTCGATGCCAGAGAAGGCAAATGGGTAAGCGGTCGTACTATGCTGACATCGTTGCTAAGGGAGATAAGGAGCATTGCGCGGAGGTCTCCTTCGGGATATGTGAGTGAAGCTACGGCCTCGAATTCCTTACTGTCCAACACATGTGGCAAGCTGACCTTCTCAAAAAGACTTCCTTCTCCAGTTGTTTTCGGGATTATTACTGGAATTAGATTTTCAACGGGCTTATTTATACATTCCCAGTGGCTGCCATGTCCCATACCAAAGTCCCTTCAGAATTAAAAAAAACGGACAATTGCACTCTCTACTTCTGACATTGACTGCTCTTAAGTTGTATTTGGATAGATTTGTGTGTGTGCTTCTCAGGCAGGCTTAACTAAAGTGACCTGCCCCCACTGATAGTACCAGTATTTAAGTTAGCCGTGCTGCGTGTGGCCTGAGTGTGTTATACTCCCTTCTCCACCTCTCTACAAGCACTTTTGCCTTCCACAGTGCCTCAAATACTAACACTAAAACTGGACCCGTTTAAGGGCGGCAGGTCACCTTCCCTTAGCTCATAACCTTAAAGAATGAGGATTAAACTATATATAACGTGCTAAGGTTATAAATGGTTTAATACAATAACACATGTGCAACACTTATAGACATCTACATATTGACACAATAGGGGCGGTAGACTACAATTATAACTTCTTTATAGAGAGACCTTTGCAAGAACAACAGAAATAATATGAGACCAACATATTATCCCTCTTACGAAAGATTTAAAGAGATGGTGGGAAAGGGCAATATCATACCCGTCTATCGTCAACTCTTGGCGGATACGCTTACACCCGTATCGGCCTTCAAGAAGATTTCTTCGGCCGGGCACGCCTTTCTCCTCGAGAGTGCCGCGGGAGGCGAGAAGATGGCCAGGTACTCTTTCCTTGGGGTAAGGCCCTTCATAGAGCTAAGCTGCCACGGCTACCAGATGGAGATAACCAGAAATGGAGAAAAGGAGCGTTTCGAGACCGATGACCCTATTGGCGCCCTAGAGAAAGAGATAGAAAGGTTCTCGCCCGTAGCCGTTGATGGGCTCCCCTATTTTTCGGGAGGAGCAGTAGGCTACTTCAGCTATGACACGGTGCGCTACATAGAGGAACTCCCTCAGAACACCACAGATGACCTCAAGCTGCCCGACATCTTGTTCATGTTCTTCGATTCCGTTATAATATTCGACCACCAAGATAAAATAATAAAGGTGATAGCCAACGCCTTCTTAGATGGAAAGGGAACGGACTCTGAGAGTGCCTACAAGGAGGCTACCCGCCGGATAGATGCCCTCGTGGACATGCTGCACACACCGGTGCAGTCCGTTAGTGGGGATATTACTACAGACGGACGGTTTGATAGGAAATTTTCATCCAATTTTAACAAAGGGGATTTCCTCCGTGCAGTAGACAGGTGTAAGGAATACATCAGGGCAGGTGATGTATTCCAGGTCGTACTGTCCCAAAGGCTTGGGCTTAAGACGGAGGCAAATCCCCTAGACATATACCGTGCTCTAAGGGTAATTAATCCATCCCCATAT
>JBHICS010000055.1:0-6910 GCA_046759685.1 Candidatus Brocadiales bacterium
GGCGGCCTCTACCATAAGGACCCCAGGCATTAGTGGCCTTCCCGGTATATGGCCGCGGACCCAGAACTCATTCGGCTTTATATCCTTAAAGCCTATAATGAGTTTGTTCTCAGGGTCAAACCTTAGTATCCCCGTAAGCTGCTCCATCTCGAAGCGGTGGGGGTTAACGGCCCTTATCTCATCGATGCCTATTTCCGGCTTCTCTATGTCAATGCCTTTGAGGTCAGCTAAAAGTTTCGGCGGCATCTTCCGCTCCACTCCATTCTAAGAAACGTCCTTTTTGCACTTCCTGTCATCCACTGAGTACTTTGTCTTTTATAAGCTTAAAGGAATAATCTAATGCCTCATCAATCTTTTCCGGGCAGTTTCCGCCGGCCTGGGCCATATCTGCCCTGCCACCACCTCCCCCACCAACCACTTTTGCGACGTCCTTAGCTATCTCAGCGGCATGCAGCCCACGCTTCACAAGGTCCTTGCTTAAGGACGTTATTATCACCACGGAACTGTCCTGCATAGCTGCCAGCACTATGGCGATGGATGGTGCCTGGGTCTTGAGTGTGTCGGCAGCCCTGCGGAGATCGTCTGGTTTGGCCCCTTCCAATTTCTCTATTATAATCTTTACCCCGGAAACCTCCCTGGCACGTGTGATGAGTTCACTGGACGCCTTACCCAGACCACCTTCCTTAACTCTCTTTATCTCCTTTTCAAGTCCTTTTATATCTCCAAGAAGACCTTTCACCCTGTCGATGAGGCCGCCTTCCTGCACCTTTAACATCCGTGCCAGTTCCTCCATAGTATGTTCTTTCTCTCTAATACCCTTAAGGGCACAGGGGCCTGTAAGGGCCTCTATACGGCGGATACCTGCAGCCACAGAACCTTCTCCCACAATCTTGAAGAAGCCCACTTCACCCGTCCGCCCCAAGTGGACACCACCACAGAGCTCCCGGCTGTAGTCCCCTATGCTCACCAGACGCACCTTCTCACCATACTTCTCTCCAAAGAGCGCTATAGCACCCCTCTTCTTTGCTTCATCCTGGGACATCTCCTCCGCCCCAACTGGAGAGTTTTTTATAATCTTCTCATTTACCAGGTCTTCTATTCTAGACACCTCATCCTTCTTAAGTGCCTGGAAGTGGTTAAAGTCGAAGCGCAACCTGTCAGATGCTACCAGGGAACCCGCCTGCTCGGCATGCTTACCTACCACCTGCCTGAGCACGTGGTGTAATATGTGCGTAGCGGTATGGCTGCGGCTTATCCCCGACCTCCTTTCCAGGTCAACCTCACAGGTGATCGCGTCGCCAGTAGATACCGTTCCCTTAGCCACCTTCGAGTGATGAAGGATGAAATCTTCTGCCTTCTTTGTGTCCACCACCTCTAGCAGGCCGTCTTTGCCCTTGAGAAAGCCTGTGTCGCCTACCTGCCCACCCGCCTCACCGTAGAAGGGTGTACGGTCTAAGACTACCGTGACAGACTGGCCCTTCTTGGCATCCTCTACCAATTGATTGTCCATCATAATGGCCACTACCTTCGCCTCCGCCACGCCGCCCTGGTAGCCCAGAAATTCCGTACCTCTGTATGATTCCTTAAGCTGTGCAATGGGTCCCACGTCAAATACCGCCTCGGTGATACCCGAGGTGACCCTGGAGAGCCGTACGCGCTCCTCCATATATTTTTCAAACCCACTCTCATCAAAACTGAAGCCCTCTTCTGCACAGTAGGTAGAAGTGCCCTCTATTGGGAAACCGTAGGTATCGTAAAGCCTGAAGGCCTCTTCCGGGGGAAAGACCTCTTTTCCCTCTTTCTTCAGAGCCGCACCAATCTCCTCAAGCCGCCGCATGCCTTGCTGGTAGGTCAGTAAGAACCTCTCCTCTTCGTTCTTTATTATTCGGGCAATATTTTCTCTGCGCCCCTTTACCTCGGGATATGGCACCCCCATAGTACGGGTAATTACCGGCACCAGCTTGTAAAGAGACGCCTTTCCGATGCCAAACTGCATTGCATCCCTCACAGCCCGCCTTAGGAGACGTCTTTCCACATAACCCCTGCCCTCGTTTGATGGTAGAACACCGTCAGAGATACAAAATACCACAGCGCGCATATGGTCTGCAATCCTTCTAAAGAGCGCTGCCTTATCGTCCCTGGTGTATTCTGCACCTAAAATATCCTGTAACTCATCAATTATCGGCACAAATATATCTATATCAAAATTGGTCGGCACACCCTGCAAGACCCTGGCCGCCCTTTCAAGACCCATGCCGGTGTCAATACTCTTATGGTCAAGGGGTTCCAAGACCCCAAGGTCTTTACGGTCGTACTGCACAAATACAAGGTTCCATATCTCTACAAAGCGCTCACAATATTCACAGTTAGGATTACAATCCTTCCTGCCGCACCCGACAGCCTCTCCCTGGTCATAGAAAATCTCGGAGCAGGGTCCACAAGGGCCGTTTGGTCCCTGGGAGGGTGCATCAGCGGGCCAGAAGTTGTCACTCTCCCCATATCGAAATATCCTTGAGCTTGGTATGCGGATGGTCTTTTCCCATATCTCGTATGCCTCTTCATCATCTTCGTATATGCTTGCATATAGCCGGTCAGGTGGGAGACGCAGTTCTTCGCACACAAATTTCCAAGCCCATTCGATAGCCTCTTTTTTAAAGTAATCACCAAAAGAGAAATTCCCCAGCATCTCAAAGAAGGTGTGGTGAGAGGAGGTTTTTCCCACATTATCAATATCGCCGGTACGGAGACATTTCTGGGACGAGGTGGCCCTGGTGTACTCTAGTCTGCCCCTGCCCAGGAGCTGGTCCTTAAACTGGTTCATGCCCGCACCGGTAAACAACAAGCTCGGATCGCGTGTAGGTACAAGGGAGTCGCTTGGTACTATCACGTGACCCCTCTTTTCAAAGAACTTCAGGAATCTTTCCCTAATGTCATCCGTGTTCATGTCATGGGGTATTGTGAGATCTTATACACTTGAGGCAAGAACCACCTTTAGGGGAAATCAGCCTTGTTGGCCATTCTCCTCCTTAACTGCTGCTACCTGCTTCTACCGGCGCGTGTTTTTTCAATACGGCCTGCTTCAGTTCTTCCATAAGTTCGGTATTGCCTTGCAGAAAACTCTTGGCATTTTCCCTACCCTGTCCCAGGCGTATCTTTCCATATGAGAACCATGCGCCGCTTTTATCTACCAAGTCACTCTCTATCGCCAGGTCCAGGAGGTCGCCCGACAGAGAGATGCCGCTATTGTACATGATATCGAACTCTGCCCTACGGAAAGGTGGTGCAACCTTGTTCTTTGCCACCATGGCCCTTACTCTGTTTCCTACCGCGCGGTCTCCGTCCTTAATTATTCCTATCCTTCGCACATCTATACGAACCGAGGAGTAAAATTTTAGTGCCCTGCCGCCTGGTGTAGTCTCCGGATTCCCGAACATGACTCCAATCTTTTCCCTTATCTGGTTAATAAACACCACGCTGGTATGGGACTTGGCAATGATACCTGATAGCTTGCGCATGGCCTGGGACATTAGCCTTGCCTGAAGTCCAATCTGGGTATCACCAATCTCACCCTCTATCTCTGCCTTTGGGGTAAGGGCCGCAACTGAGTCTACCACTATAACGTCGACGGCGTTGGACCTGACAAGTGTCTCTGCTATATTCAGGGCCTGCTCGCCAGTGTCGGGCTGATTTATTAAAAGATTATCCATGTCCACACCCAATCTCTTTGCATACTCAGGGTCCAAGGCATGCTCAGCGTCAATAAAGGCCGCCACGCCACCTTGCCTCTGTGCATTGGCTATTATGTGAAGGGCGAGGGTGGTCTTTCCAGAGGCCTCAGGCCCAAAGACCTCTACTACCCTGCCCCTGGGCACACCTCCTACCCCCAGAGCCATGTCTAAGGACAAAGAACCTGTGGAGATGGCAGGCACGTTGATTCTTGACTGAGCGCCCACACGCATGATGACACCCTTGTAATACTGTTTCTCTAGCTGAGACAGGGCCCTCTCCAGGGCCTGGTTTCGTTTGGCCTTTTCAGACGCCTCCTGTTTTGCCATCCTATACTCCCCATTTTTATATTGATTAGCCTAAATGAAAACTCTCAAGTCTTGTATAAGCAGGTCCCTCTGGTGACAACTGGCTGTGCATGAGCACAACACTGCCTACACGTTCCTCCCCAAAGTTGTCTGCAGAATGCCGAGTTATAAGGCGCACTAAAGGGTCTATGTTCTTCGGAGATTTGACGCGACCCAGTGTAAGATGAGGTGAGTACCTGCGGTCCTCCTTTTCTATACCTAGTTTCTTAGAAAACCCCTCTTCGAGTTTGGAATTTATCCTAGAAAGGCTGCCTGAGGTGTCTTGAATTGTAATGCATACCACGCGCGGCCTTTGCAGTCTGGGAAAGGCCCCTACACCCTCAAACTTAATACAGAATGATTTAAGACCGGCAACGGCCTCCTGAATTATATCCTTTACAAGGGGGAGATTGACTTCCTCTACATAGCCAAGGAATTTCAGCGTAATGTGGATTTTCCCAATATCCACCCACCTCACATCGCCACCGGCCTCTTTCAGTCTATCCTGTAACTCCCCAAACCTCTTTCTTATCGCCTCATCTACCTCTACAGCAACAAAGGTCCTAAGTTTCTTCATTTATTGAGGTTCAATATACATTAGGTCACGAGTTTATTCAAGGGAAAATGGTTTACTACAGGCTGCGCACCTGTTTCAGGTAGCCCTCCAAGTTCCTACTGGTCTCCTGGATGGAGTCACCGCCAAATTTCTCCATAAAAGCCTTTGCAATCTCAAAACTTACAACGGCCTCCACCACTACTGATGCAGCAGGTACGGCACATACATCGGAGCGCTCGGCAGCGGCCAGAGCACCTTTCTTTGTGGTGAGTTCTACCGATTCCAGAGACTTGCGCAGTGTGGGTATAGGCTTCATGGCAGCCCTCACGATTATAGGCTCTCCGTTTGTTACTCCACCCTCCAGCCCACCGGCACGATTTGTCTTACGGAAAAAGCCACCTGTTAGGCTGTCGCTGCGGAGTTTTTGGTCGTAGTATATGCTGTCGTGCACCTCTGAGCCAAGCTTTTCGGCCACCTGGAGGCCATAGCCCAACTCAACCCCCTTTATGGCCTGTACAGACATAACCGCACCGGCAAGCCTGCCGTCAAGCCTCTGATCCCACTGTGTATAGTTACCCAGGCCTGGGGGGACACCATAAACGGTCACCTCTATGAGACCGCCCACGGAATCTTTGGCATCCGTCGCCTCTTTTATCCTGTTTATCATCCTCTCCTCTGCCTTTTTATCAAGGCAGTAGATGCTGCTTGAGTCCCTCTGTCTTTGGACCTCGTCAGGGTCTTTTGCCGGGGTTTCGTCTATAACACCACCAATCCCCTTCACGTAACCAAGGACCTTGATACCAAAATTGCCAAGCAGTATCTTCGCCAGTGCCCCCGCCGCTACCCGGGCTGCTGTCTCTCTGGCACTAGCCCTCTCAAGGACGTTGCGCATGTCGTGGCACCCGTACTTCATGGCCCCGGCCAGGTCTGCATGACCGGGTCTCGCCTTGGTCAGCTCCGGAAGCCGGTCTATGCTAGAGTCGTAGTTCTTTATCCTCATGCATATTGGGCTTCCCAGGGTTTCCCCCGTCCTGATGCCGGACAGGATTTCTACCTCGTCCTTTTCAATGTCCATTCTAGGACCCCTGCCCACACCTCCCTGGCGCCGCCTAAGGTCTTCATTTATCGCCTCTTCATCCAGGTGCACACCGGCCGGAAACCCCTCTACAACAGCAATCATACACTTCCCGTGAGACTCACCTGCCGTAATAAATTTAAGCATAATAGACCTCCTTAAGGCTGTATTATTTAGACAGAGAATGGTTTGTCAAGGATTCTTAAAGATACACTGGCAGATTTTGTTTGCGCTCCTTTACGAGCACCTGATAAAATGCTCAGGTTATATCTTAAGCTGTTTGCAACAACCACTTAGGTAAAATATGTACGAGATCTTTGTAAGCCTGCGTTATCTGAAGAAAAAGAAGAGTTGCTACATTGCCATTGCAGCGATAGCAATAAGCGTTATGACGTACACAGTGGTTCTCTCTGTGATGAGTGGCTTCGACAAGGAGTTGAGAATGCGCATACGAGGGACCCTGGCACATGTAATAATACTAAAGGGTGGGGTCTACGGCTTCGACGATTTTAACGAAGTTATGGAGAAGGCCAAAACAGTAAAACATGTAAAGGCCTGTGCGCCATTTGTGGAGGGCCCTGCGCTTGTGAGGGTGCGAGGTGCCAAGGAGTTTGCATATTTTAAGGGAATAGACCCTGAACTGGAGGCACAGGTCGGTGACTTCGAGTCTTACATAAGCGTCTTCGGTAGCAAACCGGAGTATCTCAAAAGGGTCCACGGGGAGGCCAAGACCTACAGCGCATTTGCGGGCGCAGAACTTATGAGGCTTGCCCCAGGCGACCCCGTTAAAAACCCGGAGAGTTTCGTACCCAATGGGGAAAAGATCGTGCTTGTCACCGTAAAGGGCTGGGACAAGATAAGTATTAAGGCATTTGTTATAGAGGGGAAGTTCCAGTCCGGTATGTACGACTTTGACAAGACATACGTATACATACCTCTCAAGGCTGCCCAGGAGCTGGTAGGAAGTCCTAACTCGGTAACGGGCATAAGCGTTGGGCTTGACAATTACCGATATGCTCCGAAAGTGAGAGATGAGTTGCAGAAGATGCTGGGGACAGGATATTACGTGCAGACCTGGGAAGATGTGAGAAAGACCTTTCTCAGGGCAGTGGCATTGGAGAGGCGGGTGATGGCAATAATACTTTTCTTCCTACTCATAGTGGCTGGCTTCTGCATCACGGCCATCCTCAGGATGATTGTCTTTGT
>JBHICS010000056.1:0-6908 GCA_046759685.1 Candidatus Brocadiales bacterium
GGATTCAATTTTTTCACAAACTCTATCGATGCAAGCATGCTTATCCCGGTCGCGATCCCGTCGTCTACTATGATAGCCGCCTTGCCGTCTAGCGTCTCATATCTGTCATCGCCCCTATAGACGTCGAGCCTTCTCTTTACCTCTTGCATCACCTTTTCAGTCTGTGCGTCGATAGTGGTTTTGGGAAGTGCTAGCTGAGAGGTCAATCCCTCATTGAAAACTACAGTACCGTCATGTGTCACTGCCCCATACCCCACCTCGGGAGCCCAGGGTACACCTATCTTCCGCGCAGCCACGATATCGAGTTCGCATCCTAGTCTTGTAGCAACCACCTTTCCTACGATAACCCCTCCACGAGGTATGGCCAGCACAATAGCGTCCCTGTCTTTGTACCTAAGCAGCTCTTGAGCCAGTTTTTCTCCCGCATCTATATGGTCCTTAAAACTTACCATTACAACACCATGAAAGTCTGCTCTTTCTGCAAAGATTCTCGATATTTTCTTCCTTGTATTTATAGTACTCTAAAATGTACCGACTTTACTAATAATAAGTACAAAATGGAGGTTTTGGGGCATCTCAAAGGGTTAGCTATCTACTCTATGCTTTGAACTCCAAGAAATCCTTTAACTTTACCGTCAGACTCTTTCGATGTTTTTCCGCAATCTCCTCTGCTACGATTACTTGAGTGTCCATAGCAGTCTCCTCAGGGGATACAGGGCGCCAGCGCCCAGTGGAGATAAGCGCAATTATTTCCAGGATTTTTCCCATTTTTGGCCCTCCTAAAAGCTAATTGGGCGTGTATACCTCTACTCTTCTTATAGCTCTGGTGCTGTCTTGCGGTCAATCAAAATGTCCCAAAGTCTAAGTGTAGCGTGGATGAATGTTTACTGTCACGCCTCGTGCATACCCCTGCCTGGTCTTTCACACGGCCCAATGTGCAATCTTATAGGCACACCGGTACAGTTGAAAATATTGGTTGTTTTTGAATGTCATGGACACTATTTGGACACCCAAATCTCATACTTACATATTGGGTGAGAGGCAGAGGCCAGGGTATTTGATACCAAGGGCGAGACACGGAACTCTAATAGATACCCTATAAAACCCGACAAAAAGGGGCAACATGGGTATTCTACTTAGGCACTGCACGGCGTGTCTAGATACATCGTACAACTACAGTTCCAAACGCTTTCCTGCGGCCAGGAGTTTTGTGACCTCTTCGGCTGGTACAGGTTGGCTAAACAAGGAGCCCTGCATCACATCACACTTGAGTGAGCGCAAAAACTCCAGTTGTTCCACCGTTTCCACGCCCTCAGCAACGGTTTCTATGCGCATGCTGTGCGCCATAGCAATAGTTGCTGCCACTATTGCATTACTATCAAAATGTCTTGCGATATCGCGAATAAAGGACTGGTCAATCTTCAACTTTGTTACAGGCATGCGCTTTAGATAGCTCAGCGATGAGTAACCTGTACCAAAATCATCAATCGTAATCTGCATCCCCATCTCGTTTAACGCACTTAGCGTACCTAGAGTGGTACCCCTTCCTTTCATCAAGGTACTTTCGGTGATCTCCAGTTCCAGGTAGTGAGGGTCAAGACCGGTTTCTTTTACGATGCTTGTAATTATCCCTACTAAATTTTGCTGTTCAAACTGATGTGCCGTAACGTTGACTGACATGCGTATAGGAGGACGACCCGCATCATACCATGCCCTATTTTGTCTGCAGGCGGTACGCAGCACCCATTCACCAATGGGAATAATGAGTCCGTTGTCCTCCGCTATAGGGATAAATTCAGCAGGAGATATCAAGCCCTTCGCCGGATGCCGCCAGCGCACCAGGGCCTCCATACCCACGATTTGCCCGGTGCCAAGATCCGCCTGAGGTTGGTAGTATACTAAAAGTTCTTCTTTTTCTAACGCTTCACGCAAGTCGTTTTGTAACGCCATCCGTTCAGAGACTACGGCACCTATCGCAGGTGAATAGAATTGAAAGTCGTTTCTACCCTTACCCCTAACATTGGGCATGGCAACGCGGGCGTTTTTAATAAGGTCTTCTTCGTTATCACCATCAGATGGGTATATCGCAATACCAATACCAATAGAGGGAGCAGGTAAACATTTCTGGTCTTTCATTACAATTGCATCGGATAATACACTACAAATTCTCTGCGCAACTCTACTAGCATCTTGTGCATCTTTAATTTCCGGTAACAGCACGGCGAATTCATTCTCTCTCAGACGGCCAACATCTATACCCCGCTCTCCCACACTAAAATGAGAAAGGCTCTCCTTCAGCCGCTCACCAACGGTCTTAAACAAAATGTCGTAAACCTCGCGCCCGATCAACTCGAATATGCTGCTAAGGCGACTTAAACAAATATACAGAACAGCCAACTGACGCTTCTCACTTTGGGCCTGTACCATTGCCTGCCTCAGAAGGTCAACAAACAAGGTGCGGTTGGGCAGACCGGTGAGGGCGTCGTAGCTGGCCATATAATCAAGACGAGTTGACAACCACTCACGCTCAATCGTCTCACTAAGCACGTTGGCAACTGACTGTAGGAAGTTAATGTCATTCTCAGCAAATGTCCGTTGCCTGGCTGTGTGCGCACCCAAGACCCCAAAGGGCCTGTTCTTGCCGGGGATGATGGTACTCATGCCACTTACAACCCCATGGTCCAAAAGCAGCGGCGATCCGCTGAATCGCGTCTCTGTACGCAGATCCTTGACGATTACTGGTTCATTTGAAAGCAGAGTATAGCCAGCCTGTGAATCCGTATCCGCACCAACAGTGGCATGGCCGACGTACCCTTCCTTCCAGCCAACACCTGCACGCAACAACAGGGCCTTACTGTCTGGAAGAAGTTCCAACACCTTGCAATACGCCACTCCAAGGGTGTTAGCAACAACGGTGGCAATTTCGTCCATCAACGTCTGTAAGTCAATGCCTGCAAGTGCACGTTGGCCCACTTTGGCTACCGCTGCCTGCTGTTGTGCACGTGCTTTAAGGGCATCTTCTGTCCGCTTACGCTCGATGGCATAACGTATTGAGCGTGTCAGCAAGTTACTGTCCACTTGTCCCTTAACCAGATAGTCCTGAGCCCCCTGCCTCACTGCCTCAACGGCAACTTTCTCATCGTCAGTGCCACTCAACACCACGATTGGTAGATTCGGTGCATGAACGTTTATTTTGCCAAACGTGTCAAGCCCCTGGCAGTCCGGCAGCGAGAGGTCTAGCAGGACCAGGTCTATGCCACCCTTGACAAGGCGCTCTAGGGCTGTTGAGAGTCGGCCAGCACATTCTGTATCAAATGGTGTTTGATGCGCTTCGCCTAACATTTCTTGAACTAGACGGGCATCCCCTGGATTGTCCTCTATCACCAAGATGTTTGTTGTCTCGGCACCCATATTACTCTCATTTCACGGGCCGTTTAACGGTATTAAACCAGAAAACCCAGATAGATTTTATCGCCTCGATGAACTCCTCCAGGACAACGGGCTTGGTGATGTAACAGTTTGCGTGGTTGTTGTAGCAATTGGTGATGTCCTTTTCGGCCGCTGATACGGTTAGAATCACCACAGGGATTCGCTTAAGCCGTTCATCGGTCTTAATTTCCGCAAGAACCTCTCGGCCATCCATCTTAGGCATGTTCAGGTCGAGCAGGATGATATCCGGGCGTCGTGCATCAGCGTACTTGCCCTCTCTGCGCAGATAGGACATGGCTTCCACGCCGTCATGGACCACATTCAGTTTGTTGGGCATCTCGCTTTCCTTGAAGGCCTCCTGGCAAAGGCGTACGTCACCCAGGCTATCATCCGCCAGCAGAATCTCGTTAGGTTTATCTCGCACTTTTCTTTTCACAGCTCCCCGCCCCTAATCATTATGCTTGGGTAAAGTGAAATAAAACGTTGAGCCCTTCCCTAGCTCCGACTCTACCCAGATGCGCCCACCATGGCGCCCCACAATCCTCTTGCAAACCGCAAGACCAATACCGGTTCCAGAATACTCTTCCTTGGTGTGAAGTCGTTGAAAGATGGCAAAGATTCGTTCAAAGTACTGCGGGTCTATTCCAATACCATTGTCGCGAACAGAGAACTGCCACTCTTTACCTTTATCCACTGCAGAGACATGTGCCTTAGGTTTTCTATCACTATGGAACTTAATAGCATTACCTATAAGATTTTGAAATACACGGCTAAGCTGTGAGGCATCGGTCATCACAGACGGAAGTGAGTCGTGGGTCACTACCGCGCCACTTTCCTCAATTGCAGTCTGCAGATTTTCAACCGCCTGTTCCATTACATCCGAGCTGTCAGTCGGCTTGAAGGGCTTACCCTTAGTGCTAACCCGGGAGTATTGCAACAGGTCCTGAATAAGCCTGTGCATCTTATTTGCACCATCCACGGCGAAGTTGATGAAGTCGTCGGCATCGGAATCGAGTTTGCCCTTGTAACGGCGCCCCAATAGCTGAGTATAGCTTGCTACCATGCGAAGAGGTTCTTGCAGATCATGTGAGGCAACGTATGCGAACTGCTGAAGCTCTTCATTAGAGCGCTCCAAATCCGCCACCGTTCGCTTCAACTTTTCCTGGGCCTTTTTGCGCCCCTCGACTTCTCCGCGAAGTTCTTCCTCTTGACGCTTGCGCTCGCCGATTTCCTTTGCAAGCCCTTCGGCCATAGCATTAAAGCTGTTAATCAGTCTGCCTATCTCGTCGCGCCGGTCCACCTTAACCATAAAATCCGGGAGTCTGGCTGAAAGTCTCTCAATTGCATTTATTAATTGCCTGATGGGCCTCGATATTGAAAAGGCAAAGAGAAACCCCATACTTGTGACCACAGAGGCAGTAACAAGCCCCACTATCAGCGCAAAGCTACCTACCACCTTTAACGGTGCAAAGGCCTCTGCCTTATCTATCTTGGCCACCAGCCCCCAATCTAGAGAAGGAATATATTGGTAAGCAGCTACGACATCGACATGCCTATAATCGGGCGCTATGACTGCTCCTTTACTCCCTTTCAGAGCTAATCTCATGGGAGCTGCCTCCGCGGAATCAAGTGCGAAGGACAGGCTGAGGGGCGCATCGGGTGCATGCCGCAAGGAATTTAAGAACACAATTTCATCCCCCTTCTTTTGCCCTAGCATTATCTCACCGGTACTTCCCATCCCGACACGGCTGGTTGTAACCTCATTTAGTACATCCAGGTCATAGCAATTAATGATAACGCCAAGCAATTTATCAGTCCCTTTGGAAGTAAGAGGTGTAGAGATACCTATGCACTTCGCATCCAGGTGAGAGAGGTAGCGGGGTCGATCAATGTAGGGTTCGCTTATGCTCCGCTCGAATATCTCCTGGCCTAATACACTTTTACCAATCCACGTCTCACTGGAAGAGGCAACAATATTGCCATCAGGGTTAGCAACGGCTATTGCTATAATATGGTTGTCTAGGGGCTTCTTGTTCACCGAGAGGTGTTGGTTCAGGGTAGTAACGGCTTCGTCCTTGTTAGGAAATCCCCCACGGTTGATTTTCTCCATGCTATCTCTTATAAACATATCGGAGCCGAAGTCTATGGTTTGTCCCTTCTTCCCATTGATAAGTTCCTGAATGTGATTCCTTTTCAACTCCGCAACTGTTAACAGCTTGTCCAGTGTCTGTTTCCTTAGCGTACGCCTGGCATTTATATAATATAGTGATGTGATTGCGGTAATGGGTATGAGCGAGATGCAGAGCGAGAACATAAGCAGTTTGGCCTTTAGCGTCAAGCCATCAGATATCTTTTTAGAAGAGGCATTTGTCCTATACGGCATAGGTGTATCCTCCATGCTGCATAAAGCTTAAGCTATTCTGTACGACTTAACTGTTGGTTTGGACAAAGGATCGCCATGCGCGAACTCTCCACACAGGCGTGAAAGTTACTAGCCAGCTCCTAAGGTAAATCAGCATAACATTATACATACGCTTGCAAGAAAAAACACCTAAAATGCGTATATCTACTCGAAAGAGATCTCTGAAAAATAGAAGCCAAAGCGGTCATTGCGAGGAGCGAGAGCGACGAAGCAATCTCGTAAGTGATATTCGCTAGAAGAGATGAGATTGCTTCTCCGCCTGAGGCGGATCGCAATGACAGGCTCCCTTTTGGCACTTTTTCAGAGACCTCCGAAAATAAATACACGACATTTACTTAATTTTTTTTCACCATACCTATAGGTGCGTTCTTTTCGCTGCCCCCAGATTTGTTAATAAGCTAACCAATCTTTTCTTTTTGTGTCTTGCCTCAGTACCGGCCCAGCAGGGGTTGTGTGGGGGGTAGGCGGAAAGGGCTACTCCCCTTGTCTAAATATATATTCCTAAGCAGCAGATTTCTACTCTCCGAGATTGACGTAACTACATGCAAGTATGGTATTAATCAGTGTTCTAGGCCTGATGCTGTTAGCTCTACTAGCATGTGTCTACGGGCCTCCGGGAGCACTCTAGAGGCTTTTAGTAGTATCTACTATTTACTTGACAATCCCTCCTGCTAGTAGTAGATTTCCCCAATAGATGCGCCTACCCAGGAATCACACCAAGGAAATTAAGAAACCTGTTGAGTAACATGGGAAAGTTATGTTTACAACACACTAGAGTTATATAAGAGGGGATGAAACTATGATTGGTGAAGTCCCTTGGTGGGGTTGGTTTTGGTTTTGTCTGTGCGTAGCAGGTTTTACCATTTTTATATTCTGGGATAAAGCTACGCATAAATGGTATTATTTGATATGGTTTGGTGTGTGTGGAGGAGGTTTCATCGTTGCAGTGTTAGAGATATTAGGGTTAATACACTTATGAGTAATACACTAAAAATACCATGAAAATAATAGCCCTCTTGAATCAAAAAGGCGGGGGTGGGCAAGACCGCCTCTGCTA
>JBHICS010000057.1:0-6811 GCA_046759685.1 Candidatus Brocadiales bacterium
CCCGGGCAGAAGAGGCAAATCCGCCTCAGACGGGCGCTGTAGAATTTTTTGACTCAAGTATTGGCTTCCTGGACCTCTCCCTAAAGGACTGTATGGTCATCTCCCTTAAAAACAATCTGGACGTTGAGATTGCCAGGCTAGACCCGCTAATAGAAGATAAAGACATATCCGTAGAAAAGGCTGCCTTCGACCCGGTTTTTGAGGCATTGGGTGAGATTAGAAAGGCCGATGACCCCCTTAACACTATATTTATTACAGGAAGTGCACCAGGAGAGCTCTCTAGGGACATTAAGACGGTTGATACTACAGTTAGCATGCTGACCCCCATAGGTGCCACTGTCAGCGTAGAGTACAACTTTGAGAGGACGTTCCGAAGTACTCGTGGTGGTATCTTTTTTAATCCTGCCTTTACTACCTTCTTTGAGGCAAAGCTTACCCAGCCCTTGCTGAAAGAGTTTGGCATCTTCTATACCAGAAGTAAGATTTATATGGCCCGTAACGACAGGAGAAAATCCCTTCACGCCTTTAAGAGGACTGCTGTAGAGGTAGCAAACGATGTGAAGGATGCATACTGGGACCTAGTGGGGGCTATCGAGGGCCTGAAGGTGGCGCACAAGTCCTTACAGAGGGCACAGGAACTCCTCGAGAACAACAGGCTCCAGGTGCGGGCAGGAATCCTGGCGCCTATTGATGTTGTGGCCGCAGAGGCCGAGGTTGCTTCACGAGAAGAAGCGATAATCATTGCCGAGAACGAGGTAGGGGACAGAGAGGACACACTAAAGCGCCTGATGAACTTCTTGAGGTCAGATGGCGACCCTTGGCTCGCTGAAATTACGATTACCCCTATAGATAGGCCAGTCTTTGAGGTAAAACATGTAGACCTGAACGAATCTATAAGAATAGCGCTTGAAAATAGGCCAGAGCTCTTTGAGCGAAAGCTTGAGCTTGATAACGCCCATATAGAGGCAAGGAGGAAGAAGAATGAGCTCCTTCCCAAGCTAGACCTCGAAGGTGGTGTACGCTATAGTGGCCTAGATAACAGTTGGAATGACACCACGGAGAACGCCCTTACCGCGAATTTCCAGGAGGAGTTTGCAAAGCTCACCCTTGAGGTGCCCATAGGATTAAGGAAAGAACGCGCAGAGTATTCAAAGGCGAAGTTTGAGAGGAGAAAGGCGCAACTCGAACTTGGTAAGCAGGAGCAAGATATACTGGTTGAAGTCAGAGAGGCTGTAAGACAGGTAAAAACAGACGCGGAACGCGTAAAGAGCACAAGGAAGTCCCTAAAGCATGCCCAAGATAGGCTCGATGCAGAAGAGAAGAAATTCGCTGTCGGCAGGTCTACCAACCTTGAGATACTAAGAGCACAGGAGGATTTAGTGGAGGCAGAGGTAAGGGAGATCAGGGCCATTATGGAATACCAGAGGGCCCTGGGAGGGCTGGAGGCCGTCAAGGGGACCATCCTTGAGCAATACGACGTTGTTGTAGAGGGACAGGCACTGGAAAATGCGCTTATTTATTAGGCTCGCATTGTAGGTGTAGGGACAGTCCGCCTCAGGCGTGAGACAAGCTCTGTCCCTCACTGTATTTACCGGAGAGAAAGCTATGACAAAGAAGATGAAGATACTTATCCCCATAATGGCAATCGTCCTTCTTGGAGTCCTGGCCTTCAACATCTATTTTAGCGTTTTTGCCAAAAAACCCAAACTATGGAGGACCCTAAAGGAGAAACCATCCGCAACAGAAGAGGTGAAATAGCAATTGCCAAGGGGAGGGTATTGGCCCATAATGGCTACCAATCTCTTTCTCGTTTTAACTAAAGAAAAGGGAGGTGCGACATGAGCAACAGATTAAAAGCAATGATAGTTGCAGTAATAGTACTGGCGGTGGCCGCTATAGTGTACAATTTCGTGCTTAAATAACGGATATAGCCCTTCTGCCTGCTATACACAAGACCTGTGTCTAGTGTACCACTGAAAGGAGAGACTGCGTGAACAAGAGGGAAAGGGCATTGGGTATTGCTCTGATAGGGCTGTCGGTGGCCGCTATATTGTATAACATACTGTATGTATTAATCTTTGGGTAGACAGGCCCACCTGTTTATTTGGTGGAATCCCTCTTGGTGCACCCTGCTTTAGCTTTAAGATGTATTGTGCGAGTGTCTTAGGTGGAAGAATGCTTGACAAAATGACACGGCGGTGCAAAAGTTGGTAATATTTTAGTAGATCTTAGTATTTGTGAAGATTCTGGTTACTAAAGGGTGTTAACGGTGCGGAAGGTAAAACAAAACACCTAGATTTTTGGTAAATCCTCCTCCCGGATTGGCGAGCAGTTAAGGATGAAGGCTGCCCGCACTCCTTACCCTTGCCATATGAAGACCCGTGTCCTTGTGCCAAACGGGCCTCCAATTCTCTGTGTCATTCTGATCCGCCTAAGGCGGAGAAGAATCTATTAATGCTGAAACGAGATTGCTTCGGGGCTTTGCCCCTCGGTATCCTTAGCCGCAGGCGACGGAATACCTCGCAATGACAAATGGTCTGTCATTGCGAGCGAAGCGTAGCAATCTAGTATGTTAGGGATTTGCGCCACAGCGAATCCGCCTTTGGTATGGCATGAATTGCCCCTACTTTATCCGAAAGGCGATGTCATCGCCGCCAACGGTAGGTGAACCTCTTCCCTGTGAGAATGACGTCTCGATGGTCTTATTGGGTCCGGCGGACAGCACCCAGGCTGCATTATCAACATCGGGTTTTAGCCTGCTGGCGTTGCATATATATTTGCTGCCCCATGGGTCCATTCTTATCGGGCCGAGGTAGGGTCCCCTCCAGGCAAATTCCCCGGTGGCGGGATACGCCGCCCCGCTGGTGCCTGGGGTATTGTTTCTTAGCTGATTTCCAAACGTGTCGGATGTAGCCGATAGCCAGCTGGCTGAATCCACACTGGCGTCGGGCGTATCCCCTTCGGCTGTGATGAGCACCACAAATACAGAATCGGTAGGGCTGGTGGCAGTACCGCTTTGGAATATAGGGAAGCGCGCCGTGTCTTCATTGAAGGCCAGTATCGCCTCCGAAAGGGCCTTTGTGTCCTGCTCCGCCCTTCGTGTCTTTGCCTGGCCTATGTAAGTACTTAGCACCGGGGCGAGAATCCCCGCCAGTACCGCCACGATGGCTATTACTATTATAATCTCTATAAGTGTAAAACCGTCCCTATGTGTGTTCATTACCATTGCCTGATTTTAACTTGAGCTGTCAGTAATTGAAAGGCCCAATTTAAGAGTGCCGTCAAAGAAAGGCTTCACCATTTGCTGTCCGTCTAGGGTGTCGATATTCAGGCAGGCCAACATCTACCAGAGGGGAAATCGCCTCACATCTTCCTGTCAGTGGCTAAAAAACGCCAATATTCTCCACCGTTTACGCTCAATATAAGCCCCTGAAAAAGTGGCTTCATTATACTGTGTCATTGCGAGCCGCCCAAGGCGGAGAAGCAATCTCTTGTTTCTACCAGCTAGTCGGTGACATTTGAGACCTCTGCAAAAGTTACCTCAATACGCCGTGTCATTCCTGCGAAAGCAGGAATCCTGATTTAATCAGGGGTGGATTCCGCATCAAGTGCGGAATGACATCTGGGTGTTTTTCAGAGGTGACATATTGCCAAACATGCCAAAAAAAGGAGGGCAGAAAGAAACTTTTCTGCCCTCCTTTTTGTCGTGGAGCTTTCTCTAAAACATGGCCCTCAAAAAGCCCCATCGGATACCAAACAGTCGTGTAGCAAGCTGACGCTATGGCTACAAACGACAGGTAGGGGCACGATACCTTGTGCCCCATACCCGCAATACCTTATATACCACTTCTGCCACCGCTGGATAAACCAGGTATGGTGGCCTCTCTTGACCCGAACACCATTATGATGAACCAGGTGCGGTCTCCCTCGACTTGAACGCCATTATCCCTATGTCATCTTGAACACTGGACACTTGTGCCGCGTTGGCGGGTTGATTGTTCAAGATAGGAGACGTTACGTCTGTCTCAAGGGTCTCATTAGGCCCGCCGCTGATTATCCACATGTAGATGTCTTGGTCTGTAGTTGAAGTCCCAGAAGTAACCGATACCGATGGAGTTGTTCCAGCCCTGACGAACACCAGGTAGTTCCTGCCCCACGGGTCGTTGAAAATCTGGGGCATGTAGGGCCCCTCCCAGTTCACATCTTGTTCTACGTATGAAGATGTCTCATCACCGCTTGCCGTGGTTGCGTTGCCGGGCGCATCCAGGGTAAGGTGGTTTACCAGCTCGTCAATTTTCCCTGTTCCCTCACCATGGGTGCCCCAGTCTGTATTTCCCACCTTCGGGTCAGCCGCCCCACCAGCGTTCTGTGCGTCGGCGTTTAACGTCTCCTCATCTTGCTCAAGTGCGTCATTGTTCATCTCTGGAACGCCACTCCTCAGGATGAAGTACTGGTCTGCCACTGTACCCTTCCTGTCGGGCCACTCGCCGGTTTGACCGAAGAATGACTGTAAGGCGCTGTTAATGGCGTCTACTTCTCCCTTGGCCTTGGCAATACGGCCCTTCTCGATCTGGTCTATAGAGACCGGTACTACTACGGCCGCCAGGGTGCCTGTTATGGCTACCACTGCCGCGATTTCAGGTAGCGAAAAGCCACCACGTTCTCTCAATCTTCCAAAAAACTTCTTTGCCCTCTTTACGACGTCCATTTTTGGTCCCCCTCACATTTGAGGTTAGTAAAGGTTTTAAAATCCCAATCTTAAACGCTGTGTCGAATCATTGGGAATGGCGCAGGGCTTTAGTTAGCCAGGGCGAATCTGTCTGCCTGAGGCGGACATGGCCCCGCGCTGCCCGTAACCGTCCCCCGCTTACTTTATGCGGAAGACAATGTCGTCACCACCCACGGTAATACCAGGCCCGGCCTGATCGAATTCGGTCTCAACCACCTTGTTGGGCCCTGCCGAGAGCGCGAACGCTGGCTTCTGACCGGTCTCGTTTGCCGGCTGTAGCCACTCAACGTTGACCAGGTACTTGCTGCCCCATGGGTCTGCCAGTACCTTCTCCAGGTATGGACCTCTCCATCTACGCCTTGCTGATGTCGAGGTGGTGTAGCTGGGGGCGTTGTTTATCAGCTGGTCGTCAAGCGTGTCGTCATCGGGATGCGTGGTTGTATCCCACTTGTCGTCGCCCGTAAGACCTGAGTTATCGGGTTCGTCGCCATCACTGGAAAGCAAGATTTCGTACTTGGACGCACCTGCCGTTGTTGAGCTTCCGCTTGCCCAGAGTGGCCAGTGTCCCATGTCGGCGTACGCCCCGCCCACTGCGCCGGCAATGGCTCGAACGTCGGCCTCTGCCTTCCTGACCCTGGAACTACCAACGTAGCCGATCAGGGTAGGCGCAAGTATGCCGGCTAACACGGCAATTATGGCCAGCACTATGACGATCTCGATGAGCGTGAAACCGCCCGTGCCTCTTAACTTTTTAAGCATTTGTTTCGCCTCCTGTTATTAAATGGCCCTCAAAAAATAATATTCCGTTACTAAACCGTACTACAAAATTTTCTATTAGGTATCTTGGCCCCCTCCTTTCTTTTTTTAGTCCCCTTTTTTCTTCTCTCACTTTATGAGACCTCTGCAAAATAGAAGCTAAAGCGGTCATTGCGAGGAGCGCAAGCGACGAAGCAATCCCATAAGTAATCCCCGCAGAAAGACTTGAGATTGCTTCTCCGCCTTAGGCGGATCGCAATGACAGTCTGTAGCATTTATTCACATCCTGTTGGTAGTTTTTCAGAGATCTCTTTATTCGAATCTGCATTTAGCATGACACTGCACCACCCACATTTTGTTATCTTATTTCATGCGATACGTAATGTCGTCGTCCTGCGCAAACACAAACATGTCTACCGGGTCTTCAAAGGGCGTATCAATCTCACCATCCGGTCCAGCAGAAAGCACGAAGACCGATTTCAGGTTTCTTATCTGGTCCGGCTGTAAGTACCTTGCGTTGACCAGGTATGCATTGCCCCAGGGGTCTTTGCCCAGTTCGTCCAGATAGGGTCCCCCCCATGCCCTTCTGCCAGAGATACGGTAATCTGCGTTGTTGTTCATGAGCTGGTTTTCCAGGCCATCTATCGTTCGTGCCGTTACTCCAGCCTCGGATGTGCCGTCCTCGGTAAGCCAACCGCCTGTAACCGTACCAGTCTTATCTTCCGGGGCGTCCCCTGGCCCTTTAAGGATGTCAACGTCGTTCTTTGAGGTTATGCCCGCGGCACTTGCGTTGAAGTTGGTAGAGACAGGCCATAACCCGGTGTCGTAGCTAAATCTGCCTATAGCTGAACCTATATTCTGCACGTCTCTCTCCGCCCTTCGTATCTTTGAATCTGTTATATACCTTGTCAAAGTAGGAACAAGTACCGACACCAACACAGCCAGGATGCCCAGCACTATTACCATCTCGATGAGAGAGAAGCCGCCCCTTTTTCTGAACTCGCGGCCCGTTCTCATCGTCTACTCCCTAAAGGATGTTCTTGAAGTTCGTAAAGAGCAGGAATCCTACGTCGTCATCCTTGGTCGAGAGGTTCGAGGCGGTATCAGAGTTAAGTGTCTGAGAGTCTAAGTCCGTCTCGATGGTCTCGTTCTGTCCCCCTGAGATTATCCATGCAAAGATGGGTGAATCGTTTGTGCCGGAGTCGTAAAAGCCCTTGGCTATAATAAGGTAGTTCCTTCCCCATGGATCTTGACCTATGCCGCCAATATATGGACCGTTCCACTCCACATTATTATCTTTGTAGCCTTTCGCCGTGCCGCCGGGGT
>JBHICS010000058.1:0-6803 GCA_046759685.1 Candidatus Brocadiales bacterium
TGTTCCCTTTGAAGCCCCGAGACCTCGTCTTTGACGATGATAGTCCTCTTGCCGCGCCTCTTTTCACCTAGTTCCACCACACCGTCAATCTCACTGATGACGGCCGGGTCCTTAGGTTTTCTAGCCTCGAAAATCTCTGTAACCCTGGGCAGACCCCCTGTAATATCCTCTGTGCGCGTAATCTCTCTCGGCGTCTTGGCTAACAGGGCTCCAGTAACGACTGAATCACCTTCCTCCACCTCAATGTACGCCTTCTCCGGGATGGGATAAGCACTAAGAATCTTTCCGCTTTCGTCTTCGATGATAATCTGCGGGTGAAGGTCTCCCTTGTGCTCTATGATGACCTTTCTCTTAATACCTGTCGCAGACTCTTTCTCTGTGCGTACAGTCTTGTCCTCAACGATGTCCTCGAAGCGAATTCGCCCTGTAAACTCGGCCAGGATAGGCGTCATGTGTGGGTCCCACCTTGCAAGAGCTTGCTGGGAAGAGACCTTCTGTTTCTCTTTCACCACGATTGTCGCACCTAGAGGAATTACATATCTGTCTATTTGCCTGTCCTTTTCATCCACAAGCAAGAGTTCCCCATTGGCCACCAGAGAAGACAACTGACCCTTAGGATTTTTTACCACTTTCATGTTAGGACCAAACTGAACGTAACCTGATCGCTTAGCCACCACCTCAGACTCCCCAACAGAGCGAGCAGCCGTGCCACCTATATGGAACGTCCTCATAGTAAGCTGGGTACCAGGCTCCCCTATAGACTGGGCGCCTATTATGCCCACCGCTGTACCATCCTCCACCAGTTTGCCCTTAGAAAGGTCCATACCGTAACATCTGGTGCACACGCCCAGGGACATCTCGCACGTCAGCGGCGAACGGACACGGATCTTCTCGTACCCCAAGGCCTCTATGCGTTCTGCCTTATCATCGTCAATAAGCTCATTTTCCTTTACGATTACCTCATCCTTTACCAAATCTACTATGTTACTCCTCGCAACCCTCCCAGTTACTACCCTGCTGAGGGGCACCTCCACCTTCTCTCCGCGGTAAACGGCGCTCTTGGTAACACCTCCCAGCGTCCCACAGTTGTCACCGGTTATGACAACGTTTTGAGCAACATCGGCCAGCTTCCTGGTAAGGTACCCACTATCTGCCGTCTTAAGCGCAGTATCTGCAAGACCCTTTCTGGCACCATGTGTGGAGCTGAAGTATTCTAGCACTCCAAGACCTTCTCTGAAGTTTGACTTTATTGGTGTCTCGATGATACGGCCTGAGGGCTTCGCCATAAGACCTCTCATACCGGCCAATTGGCGAATCTGTTGTGTGCTCCCCCTAGCACCCGATGCTGTCATAAGAAACACCGGGTTAAGGTATCGCCTGCCTTCACGAATATCCTCTTCCAATTCCCTCAACATCTCTTCGGCCACGGTATTGCCCGCATCGGTCCAGCAATCTATAACCTGGTTGTACCGCTCACCCTCCGTGATGGACCCCTTACGATAAAATCCTTGGATTTTCTCCACCTCGGCCTCGGTCTTGGCTAATATATCCGGCTTCTTTTTGGGCATCTTCAGGTCACTTGCGGCCAGAGACAACCCTGCCTTCGTGCACTCCTTAAACCCAAGGTCTTTTACGGCGTCCAAGAGCTCAATTGTCTGTTCCCTACCAAGTAGCCTGTAGCAGTCCTGTATAATCCTGTTTAAACCCCTTTGGTTGAGATTGAAATTATAAAAAGGAAGTGCCTTGGGAAGTATGTTGTTAAAGATTACTCGGCCTACAGTGGTCTCAAGCAACCCGTTCTTGGGTTGCTCTAAGCCGGCCATACCTACAACCTTCTTTTCTTTAGGCAGCCTTAACGTTATGTGGGTATGCACCTTGACCTTCTTCTCGGCATGTGCTAGTAGAACCTCATCCATAGACGTGAAGGCCCCCTTATGCCCGTTTCCTCCGTCTTCCTTTCCCTCTACCCAATAGGTCAGATAGAAACAACCGAGGACTATATCCTGCGAGGGGCTTATGATGGGGTCTCCAGAGGCCGGGGAAAATATATTATTGGTGGCCAGCATCAGCGTTATGGCCTCTATCTGGGCCTCATAGGATAACGGTAGATGTACCGCCATCTGGTCACCATCAAAGTCAGCATTAAACGCCTTACAAACCAGGGGGTGAAGTTTTATGGCATTACCTTCTATCAGAACCGGCTCAAAGGCCTGGATGCCGATCCTGTGAAGCGTTGGTGCTCGGTTCAGTAACACCGGATGGTGACGCACGACTTCCTCGAGGATGTCCCAGACGATTTCTTCCCTCTTACTGAGTATCCTCTTGGCGCTCTTTATAGTATCGGCCTGCCCTATCTCCTTCAGCCGTCGAATTATAAAGGGCTGAAATAACTCTAGGGCTATCTTCTTGGGAAGTCCTACCTGATGCAGTTTCAGCTCCGGACCCACCACTATTACAGAACGGGCCGAGTAATCAACACGCTTGCCCAAGAGGTTTTCCCTGAAGCGACCTTGCTTGCCCTTTATCATGTCGGTCAAGGATTTTAGTGGTCTATTATTGCTGCCCAATACTGGGCGCTTGGACCTCTCGTTATCGAACAGGGCGTCCACCGCCTGCTGGAGCATCCTTTTTTCATTGCGAATTATTACTTCTGGCGCATTTAGGTCCAATAGCTTCTTCAGACGGTTGTTGCGGTTTATAACCCTACGATATAGGTCATTAAGGTCTGATGTGGCAAAATTGCCGCTCTCCAATAGTACCAAAGGTCTTAGGTCAGGCGGTATTACCGGGATAACAGTAAGTACCATCCACTCGGGCTTATTACCTGAATCCCTCACAGCCTCAACTAACTCAAGACGTCTGACTATCTCCCTTTGGCGCTGACGAGAAGCAGTCTTGGCTAACTCCTCACGAAGCGCCTTGGAGAGCTTGGACAGGTCTAGCTTCTGGAGGAGGGACTTAATGGCCTCTGCGCCCATCCCGGCCTTGAAACTGTGCTCGCCGTACTTCTCTTGACAATCCCTAGACTCCTCTTCGCTGAGTAGCTGGCACTGACTAAGGGGGGTATTGCCAGGGTCAATTACCACATAGTCCTGAAAGTAAATGACCCTCTCAAGACTGGTCGTCTTCATCCCCAGCAAGGTGCCCAGTCTCGAAGGCATAGCCTTGAAAAACCATATGTGGACTACAGGTGCGGCCAGAGCAATGTGGCCCATCCTCTTCCTTCTCTCCCTGGAGTGCGTTATTTTCACCCCGCAGCGGTCACAGACGATGCCCTTGTGCTTTATCCCCTTGTACTTGCCGCAGAAACACTCCCAGTTACGCTCCGGCCCGAAGATACGTTCGCAAAAAAGTCCATCCTTCTCGGGCCTGTACGTACGATAGTTGACTGTCTCCGGTTTCTTCACCTCTCCATAGGACCAACTCCGTATGTCTTCGGGAGAGGCAAGGAGTATGTTTACAGCATTGTATTCGTTAACCTTTTCAAACAGGGCTTCCATTATTTACCTCTCTTTTATATTTATAATCCCTTCTTTTTTTCCAAATGTAGATTAAGGCAGAGTCCCTGTACCTCCCTCGAAAGTACCTCAAACGAGGCAGGGGTACCGGCATCCAAGCAGTTCTCACCCTTTACCATAGCTTCGTATATCTTCGTTCTACCCTCCACATCGTCACTCTTAACAGTAAGAAGTTCCTGCAGGTTGTAGGCCGCACCGTAGGCCTCTAGGGCCCAGACCTCCATCTCACCAAACCTCTGCCCACCAAAGCGGGCCTTTCCTCCCAGGGGCTGCTGTGTTATCAAGGAGTACGGTCCTGTAGCCCTGGCATGGACCTTGTCGTCCACCAGGTGATGGAGTTTCATCATATACATACATCCAACGGTTACCTTCTGCGCAAATTGGTCACCCGTACGGCCGTCGTATAGGGGAACCTTTCCGTCCTCCGGCAGACCGGCCTCTTTCAAGGAGTCCCTAATCTCGTCTTCCTTGGCACCTTCAAAGACAGGGGTAACGGCCTGGAAACCTAAACGCTCGGCCGCCCAACCAAGATGGGTCTCCAATATCTGCCCCACATTCATCCTGGAAGGTACGCCCAGAGGATTCAGGAGTATGTCTACTGGGGTCCCATCCTCGAGGAAAGGCATATCTTCCTCCGGTAATATCTTAGCAATAACACCCTTGTTACCGTGCCTTCCTGCCATCTTGTCGCCAACGGACAACTTCCTCTTGGTAGCTAGAGAGACCTTGGCCACCTCCAATACCCCACTGGGAAGCTCATCGCCTCTCTTCAACTGGTTTATCTTTCTGTCCCTCTCGTCCTTAAGGAATTCTATCTTCTCAAGAAAGGGCTGGCAGATGGACACAGCCGTGTCTCTCACCTTCTTGTTAGAGAAACGTATATTCTCAACGTTAAAGGCCTCCTCAAGCTCCAAGACTTTCTTCGAAGGCATGCCGGGACGTACTGCAAATTCCTGTAATGTCTGACTGTCTACCAGGGGTTCCTTCACCCCTTTCTGGAGGGCCTGTATCATGGCAATGAATTCCTTGGAACTTTCCCTGCCGTATTTGAGCTCTATGTCGCTAATCTGCTGGTTGATTTTCTTTCTCTCATCTTCCGAGAGATAGGCCCTTCGAGAAAACCTCTGGGTGCTTATCACCGTACCATCTGCACCGGAGGGCACCTCTAGCGACTCGTTTCTCACGTCCTCACCTGCACGCCCAAAGATAGCATAAAGGAGTTTCTCCTCAGGGGAAAGTTCACTCCGACTCTTAGGGGCTATTTTACCCACTAATATGTCGCTAGGCCCAACCTTCGTCCCCTCCAGGACTATTCCATGCTCATCTAGGTTTTTCAGGGCCCTCTCCGAGACATTTGGTATATCCCTTGTGAACTCCTCTCGTCCCAACTTTGTCTCTCTGATCTCGGCCTCATACTCCTCCCTGTGCATGGAGGTAAATAAGTCGTCCTTTAAAAGCCTCTCACTTACAACTATAGCGTCCTCAAAGTTATAGCCGTCCCAAGCCAGGAAGGCCACCACCACATTGCGTCCCAGACTTAACTCGCCATTGCTGGTAGCCGCACCGTCTGCTATCACCTGCCCCTTCTTTACCGTCTGACCTTCTTTGACTATGGGCCTCTGGTTGAGACAGGTACCCTCGTTGGATCCTACAAATTTCCTTAGATGATATTCATCGCGGTCGTCGACAACTATCCGCGCAGCATCCACTTTTGTAACAACGCCGGACTTACTGGCACATACTACCATGCTAGAATTCCGTGCAACCACTTTCTCCATCCCCGTAGCAACAGTAGGCGGCTCCGTCCTCAGTAGCGGTACCGCCTGGCGCTGCATGTTAGAGCCCATAAGTGCCCTATTCGCATCGCTGTGTTCAAGGAAAGGAATCAAACTGGCCGATACTCCCACCAACTGTTTGGGTGACACGTCCACATAGTTCACATTTGAGGACTCTGTCACACAAAAGTCGCCATTGTATCTTGAGAGCACCTCTTCAGCCAACTCGCCCCGTTTTCCATTTGAGCGAACCAAGGTATCCATCGGTGCCAGGTACTTGCCCTCTTCCTCGTCGGCCCTGAGATATTCTATATCTCCCGTTAGTCTGCCGTTTCTGACCTTCCGGTATGGTGTAACCAAGAACCCATAGGCATCCACAGTAGCGTATATGCTTAGAGATGCTATAAGACCGATATTAGTGCCCTCGGGGGTTTCAATAGGGCATATCCTACCGTAGTGGGAGAGATGCACGTCCCTTACCTCAAACCCGGCCCTCTTACGGTTAAGCCCGCCCGGGCCCAGGGCGCTCGGACGCCTCTCGTGAGTAAGCTGCGCCAGCGGGTTGGTTTGGTCCAAAACCTGTGAGAGCTCACCACGACTGAAGAAATAGTCTATGGTAGACATAATGGTCTTGGTGTTGATTAACACCCTCGGTGTAAGCTGCTCAGGTTCCTTTCCGCTCATCCTCTCCTGAACCGTCCTCCGCAGTTTGAGAAAACCCCTGCGGAGTTCCTCACCCACCAGTTCATCAATGGTCCGCAGACGGCGGTTGCCCAGGTGGTCAATATCATCTACCGATGCACCCTCACCAGTACGCAGCTTCATGATGTACCTGATGGCGTTGACGATATCGTCCTTCTGCAGGGTCATCTCTTTTTCGTTGATATCTTGAGAAAGTTTCCTGTTCAGTCGGAACCTGCCTACCGAGCCGAGCCTGTATCTTTTTGGGTCAAAAAATTTGTCGTAAAATAGCTGCTTTGCCTTGTCAAGCTGCTGGGGATTGCCCGGTCTGAATCTAACATATAACTTGAGTAGTGCCTCCTCGTGTGAACCTGTTTTATCGTCTTCCAGAGAATTGAGCATCAGCGGGTCCTCCACATTCCTTACAACCTCAACCTCTTTCTGGCCCAATTTGGTCAGGGCGTCAATGGTGGCCTCGGTTATCAGTGCGCCTGCCTTTAGCACAACCTCGCCCGTCTTGGGATCGAATATCGTCTGAGCAGAGCAACTCTGCTTTAACTTGGAGGGGCTAGTAAGTTTCACCGTCTCTGTCTCGTAAAAGAGCCGGATTATGTCTTCATTCCTGGATAATTCTTCTCCCATCGCCCTTAAAAAGCAGGTCGCAGGAAACCGTCCGCTCTGGTCTATACGCACATTAAGCACATCCTTCTTGCCAACCTCTATCTCAACCCAGCTCCCTCTTTCAGGTATTATCCTGCAGGAGTGTCGCCTCTTTTCGGCCTGTACCTCCTCCAGAAAATCCACACCCGGTGAGCGATGAAGTTGTGTT
>JBHICS010000059.1:0-6722 GCA_046759685.1 Candidatus Brocadiales bacterium
GGATCTGTACGATCTGCAGCCGGAGGAGCAGAAGAACGTGAAGTCGGTAGTCGGCTCGCTCGAGGAGGCTCTGGATGCCCTGGAGCGTGATCACGAGTTCCTGTTGAAGGGGGACGTGTTCACCAGCGATGTGATCGAGACGTGGCTGACGTACAAACGTGAGCGGGAAGTCGACGCCATAAGATTGCGTCCCCACCCCTACGAGTTCTCTTTATACTATGATGTTTGAGCCACGGCAAATTTCGTACAGTGACTTCTAAAGAAACGACCGTCTTGAATCTCCCTGTACCCGTTTTCTCCCTGCAAGGGGAACGGCCAGAGAGAACGGAGGTGCTGAAGGGTCTTAAGGACTTCGTCCGGCGGGAAAAGGCACTCACCTACAAACTCCATCGTGAAGGCACTTCTGGCAGGGCGGTAGCCAAGAGACTGGCACAGCTGATCGATGCCGTAGTCACATCTGCACATAGATATGCAACAGAGAATGCCCGCGATGAGGAGGTTCCTGTGGTTTGGATAGCTACCGGTGGCTACGGCAGAGAGGAACTGCACCCCTTTTCTGACGTAGACCTTATGCTGTTTCATCCGGGTGACACACCATCGGCCTATGTACAACACCTGATGAGCACTGTACTCCAGCTACTGTGGGACACCGGTCTAGCGGTATCTCACGCCTGCAGGGGTCCGAAGGACTGCCGCCGAGTGATGGAAAAGGACTATATAACTGCCTCCGCCCTTTTAGAAAGCAGGTATGTTGCTGGTGATGAGACTGTCTTTAAGCACTTCGAAAAGGAGGTGCTCCTGAACTTCTTCTCCAGTCACCTGTATTCCTTTATCGCGGCTAGAATCGAAGAGGCTCGCACCAGACACCGTTCAAGGGGCATGTCTCCCTATCTTATTGAACCCAATATCAAAGAAGACCCCGGTGGGCTAAGGGACGCTCAGTTGATTTTTTGGTTGCTGCGGTTGTGTCAGCTGCTACCATCACAGCTTGGCGGTCTTATACCATTGCTGAAGGAAGAGGAGCTCCTATCTATCCAGAAAGCCAGCAACCTGCACCTGCGCATTCGCACCCAGCTTCACCTCCTCTCAGATAGGAGGTATAACATACTGGAGCGTGCACTTCATGAAGAGGTGGCTCGGGCACTAGGATATGAGAAGAGTAATGGCATGCCAAGAGCAACAGGGCTCATGAGGGACTATTTCACGACTGCAGGAAAGATACGCTTCCATTTAAACACCGTTCTCGCCCGCTTTGAAACGGCCAGGCCCTCGATAACCCACAGGGCTACGGTTCGCAGGTCTATGGGCACAGATCTGGTCGCCATAGGAAACAAGCTCTACTTCAGCCGTGAAGACGCCCTGAATAGCCCCTGGAAGGCAAAAAAGATGATGGAGGTCTTCCTTGTGGCCCAGAGACACCATCTGGAGCCAAGCCAGCAGGCCCTGAAGCTTATACACGAGCACCTGTGGCTCGTGGACGAAGGATTTCGCAATGACCCCGAGGTAGCAAAAGTATTTATGGGTATCCTGGAGGGCACCGGAGGCGTTTCCAAGGTGCTGTCTCATATGCGAGATTGCGGGCTACTGGGCCAGTACATACCTGAGTTTGATGACCTGGTCGGCTTTGTACACTACGAGTCACTTCACAGCCACACGGTTGATGAACACTCCTTGCTGGCAACAGGCGCAATAGACTCATTGTGGCATCGTGACCGCCCGGAGAAGGCCCGGAAGAGGAGGCTTCTTGAAGAGGCGGGCAAGCAGGCCATTCTGAGATTAGCTCTCCTGCTTCACGACATTGGTAAACCGAGGGGCCCCCAGCATTCGCTCCTGGGAGCCGCCGTTATCCCCACTATCACAAAGAGGCTGTATCTCAAGGAGGACGACGCAAGGCTCCTCGAATTTTTGGTGGAAAACCATCTGGAGATGGCGCACCTCTTTGAACGCCGCGATCACGGGGAAGAGAGCGCCCTGGCAGGCTTTGCCCAAAAGGTTGGGATCACCACCAACCTGAAGCTACTCTATATACTTACCTATGCCGACATCCAGGCCAGCGGGGCCTGGTTCGCTTGGCAGGACTCCCTGTTGTGGGAGCTGTACCAGAAGGTAGCCATAATCCTTTCCAAGGATGCCGCCTCGATGGCAACAGAAAGTCCAAAGGCATTCAAGGAAGAGTTCCTCGCACTGGCTCGTGCGAGGGGAATGGAGGAAGAGGCGCTCTGGCACTGCGGCTTGGTTCCGCCAAGATATTTCATAGAAGTGAAACCGCAGGAGGCCATAGCCCATCTGGAGTTAATCCGGGAGCTGAAGAAAGGGGCTGCTCCTATTGCACTGAATTTTTTACCCGCTGATAACTTCATGGAGGCCTGGTTGTCCACCGAGGACCGGCCAGCCAGATTCTCTCAGATGTCTGGGGTCTTTGCAGCCAATGGACTTAACATCATAAGTGCCCAAGCCTATACCCGTAAAGACGGCATAATCTTAGACCGCTTTCGTGTAGTGCCCGCCGAAGGGCAGCACCTTAACGACTTGCTCTGTACAGAGATACGCAAGGATTTCCTAGACGTTTTTGGGGGCAAAAGGTCTCTGGTCAATATGCTTCGCTCGCGTCAAAGGCGCGTCGTTCCCGGCAAACGCCCCGCTGCCAATAAGGACACTACAAGGGTCTATATAGACAACAAGTCAAGCCCGGAATATACCATTGTTGACGTGGTAAGCCCAGATAGGGTGGGGCTACTTTACACCATTAGCCTTTGCCTGGTAGATTGCGGTCTGGACATACACTTTGCGAAGGTTGCTACCAAGCTAGACCAAGCCATCGACGTCTTTTACGTTACGGACAAGGAGCGCCGCTCGAAGGTGCTTGAAGAGGAAAAAATAGAGCAAATAAAGCAGGCCCTTATTGGGGCCTGCCGCAGCTGTTGATTCTTTTCGTCGCAAAATAAGTAGCGTATATACAGGTAGCTCTGCGCTAATCGCACCAGCCTCTAAGTTCTTAAGAAGAAGCTTTAGCGTTGTAAGAGGGCGCAGGTGCGTCGATATCAGAACCGGAATTATCAAGGAGTGCACTACTCGCTGCTATGGCAAAAGAAATACGGGAACTGTGGCCAAAGGTGCTTGATGAGCTAAAAGAGCGGTTAACCCCCCAACAGTTTCAAACCTGGTTCGCGCATATCCAGCCGATTGCCCGTGGGGGAGGAGAGGAGATAGAGCTAAAGGTGCCCAACGAGTACCACAAGGAGTGGCTCGCAAGGAGCTACAAAAACCTTCTCGAAGAGGTCTTGTCCTCCGTATCCAAAGACGTAAGAAGTGTGGAGTTTACCGTAGATAGCGGCGTCCCGTGTTCGCTGGGGGTGGAGTCTTACAGTGACCTCAATAGAAACTACTCCTTTGATAGCTTCGTCGTGGGCCCCTCTAATCGGCTTGCCCACGCGGCCGCTACGGCTGTAGCAGAGTCTCTTGGCCGTGCCTATAACCCCTTATTTCTACATGGGGGGGTGGGTCTAGGTAAGACACATCTCCTTCATGCCATCTGTCTTTCTCTTCTTGCTAACAGCCCTGCTGTTAGGATACTGTATCTCCCGTGCGAAAGCTTCGTAAACCACTACATAGCGACAGTAAAGAACGGAAGGTGGGAGAGCTTCCGCAACACCTACCGGGAGGTGGATGTGCTGTTAATTGATGACATCCACTTTCTTTCACGGTCTCAGCATTCCAGGGAGGAGTTCTTTCACACGTTCAATGCCCTGTACAACACCCAAAGACAGGTCGTGCTATCAAGCGACTGTCCTCCGGAAGACATACCTACCCTTGAAGAGAGGTTAATATCTCGATTCAAGTGGGGACTCTTGGCGAAGATAGACCCTCCCGACTACGAGACCCGAATCGCTATAGCAGAAAAAAAGGCCTCCATTCTTAACATCCAAATTCCGCCGGAAGCGGCCAGGATAATCGCCGAAGGCGTTACCAACAACGTGAGGGAATTAGAAGGTGCGATTATAAGGTTTTCTCGCTACGCTTCGCTTGACACCTCTACCCCCAAGCCGGACCTCGCCCGACGGGTTATCAGAGAGCTAACTCGCGAAGAAGTCAGTAGCGTCAGCATAGAGAAGATACTTTCTACTGTCGCCGCATCCTTCAACCTAACCCTCTCGCAGCTCCAGTCCAAGAGTCGCACGCGTTCCGTCGCCTCCGCTAGACAAGTTGCAATGTACCTGTCACGCAGGCTCACTAAACTTTCTTTACAAGAGATAGGCGGATATATGGGAGGGCGCGATCACAGCACCGTGATTTACGCCGAGGAGAAGGTTAAGGCCACCAGATCTAGGGACAGGAGCTTCGCGAAACTCTTGGATGAGATGGAAAAAAACCTGCAAAAAGGAGGTGGATAACCTGTGGATAACTTGTCCTTTACTGTAGATGCTCTGGTCCCTAGCGGCTTTTCCTCTCCCTGCTTTCTTCAAAAAAGGCGCTTTTTTGCACCTTTAACCAAGAGAATATTTACATTTTACCAACTCCCCTGGTGTGTTATAATGTGGTGTATCTCCATGGGTTGCAAACTCTTTCCTCTGCTTATCAACAAATTGACCGGCGAGAATAAGGTTATTACGAAAAAAACTTATATAAATAAAAACCATAAAAGAGGATGCAAAAATGAAGGTGGTCTGTTCTGGCGACAAGCTTTATGAGGGATTGCAGTTGGTTGGCAATATTATTGCTACTTCAACTACAAAACCTATCCTTCAGGCCGTTAAACTGGAAACAGCAGGCAAGATGCTTGAGATTTCCGGTACAGACTTAGAGGTGGGAATAAGGTACTTGGTGGAACCTATAGAGATAGTAAAACCCGGCAAAGTCGTCCTTCCGGGGAACAGAGTTATGGGTCTTTTTAAAGAGTGGCCGGAAGGGGAAGTACAGCTTGAGGTTAAAGATGGTACATGCCACCTAACCGGAAAGGGTTGTAATTTTAGGCTTTTGGGTTACGACGCAGAGGAGTTTCCTACCATTCCTAGTTTTATCAATAAAGAGTACTTTGAAATAGGTTCAGAGAAGATTGGAGAGATGGTTAGAAAGACAGTCTTTGCATGTGCTAGTGAACGGCTCCGCCACACGATGACAGGCATGCTCCTAAGCGTCAAGGGAGATGAGGTGAAGATGGTAGCTACAGATGGAAGGAGAATGGCGTACGTTAAGGAGAGGATTCGCAACAAAGAAGGGGTTTTGTACAGTGGCATCGTTCCTTCTAAGGGAATCCATCAGCTCCCAAGGATAGCGGCACAATCAAAAGGCCCACTCAAGATACGGCTAGAGGGAACACACATGCTCGCAAAAACCGAAAACGCGACGCTGTGCAGCCAACTTATCGAAGGACAATACCCAAACTACGAGGAAGCAATTCCAAAAGAAGGCGGGACAAGATTGGAGCTGAATACCGAGGAGTTTGCCGCAGCAGTGCGCCGGGCAGCCTTTCTGACAACGGAAGAAAGGCACGTGATTAAAGTAAAACTGCAAAAGAATAGGGTTACGGTTCGTGCAGAGACCCCGGATATTGGAGAAGGCGAAATAGGGATTGAAACCAATTACAGCGGGAGTGAGATGGAAGTAGGTTTTAATCCAGACTTCCTGCTGGATGCCCTGAAAGCTATAGGGAAGGACCCTGTTGGGATTACATTCAAGGACCCGAACACAGCAGTTTCCCTAAGAGTTGGTCAAGACTACCTCTATGTAATAATGCCAATTCGGCTGTCTGAGGCATAACGAATAAAGAATGAGGAAAGGAAGAGCAAGGCCCATAGGAGAAATCTTGGAGGAAGTAATTCCAAGAGTAAAGCCACAAGGAGGGCGAACCCACCAGAGGCTCTGGACGGCTTGGAGGGAGGTTGTAGGAGAAGAAAAGGCAGAGCACACCAGGATAACCCTCCTAAGGAGGGGAAAGCTCCATATAGAGGTCGAGTCACCGGCGTTATTGCAAGAACTGACAGGGATGAACAAGGCAGACATAACGTCAGCGATGCAGGAGAAGCTTGCTGGCGTCTTCGTGGACGATATCAAACTGAAGCTTGTGAGGGACTGAAGGAATGAGTATGGCACACGCAGAAAGATACGATGCTACCGCCATCAAGGTGCTGGGAGGCATAGAGGCCGTTAGAAAAAGGCCAGCGATGTACATAGGCGACGTGAGCACAAGGGGTCTGCACCACCTTGCAGAAGAGGTAATAATGAACAGTGTGGACGAGGCGGTAGGAGGGTTTTGTAATAACATTACCGTCAAAATCAATGCAGAAGGCAGCATATCTATCATAGATGACGGGAGGGGCATACCTGTAGATGAGCACGTAGAGATGAAAAAACCCGCAGTCGAGGTTGTCATGACCACCCTCCATGCGGGGGGAAAATTCGGGCATGGCACGTATAAGGTCTCTGGAGGACTGCATGGCGTTGGGGTTTCGGTAGTCAACGCGCTGAGCGAGTGGTTAGAGGTTGAGATTCGTAGGGACGGTTCTGCGTATTTCCAGCGGTACGAGAAAGGCAAGCCCACCACACCTGTGGAAAGCAGGGGCGCAACCAAGAGGCGAGGCACAAGGGTTATATTTAAACCGGATCCAGAAATATTTGAAGAGACAGACTTTAAGTACGACATTATCGCCAAGAGACTGAAGGAGCTCTCGTTTCTCAACAAGGGCTTGGAGATTAATATATCTGATGAAAGGACGGGACAAAAC
>JBHICS010000060.1:0-6621 GCA_046759685.1 Candidatus Brocadiales bacterium
GTTTTTGAGGTAATAGTTACGTGAAGCGAAGAGTGTCGAGGGAGAAGACAAAGGGAAAGGCAGACAGAAAAGAGACAAGATTTGAGTTATTAAAATTAGAGTGGCAGCAAAGAGGAGAAGAAATACGCCAGAGAATAGCTTTATCCTTTAAAGCTATTTATTTTAAATTGCTGGTATTAGGTGCGGTTGCATTCTATTACTTTAGTAAAATAAGGGAAGAATTAATAACAGAAGAAGTTAATAGAAATGTGGGAGCAGAATTACTAATCGGTATTGTTGGGACAGCAGTTGTTGTTTTATTTTGTTTAGATCTGTTTCTTGTATACAACCATGCATTAATCCGTATACAGGGTGACAGTATTCAAAAGAAGCTGAACGAATATGATTACACGCCTTTTAGGGGCCGCGAGATTGGATATTGGAGCTACTTTTACCGAATATGCCATGGAATATTGACTGCGTTACCGATGTTTCTACTTTATCTTCATTCAATGCTTGCTTGGTGGATGTATCTAATAATATTTTTTGTAATTACTTGGTGGTGTATTCTTAATTGGGTATTATCCTGTCGGAAGCCAGAAGGGAGTTGAATTTTGCGCTGCGCTTGTGATGACCGCACCTATTAGTCCAAGACCAAATGATATTTCGGCAGGTGGTTCAAAGCAAGAAATTTTTATAGTACATGGCACTGTTATAAAACCATATAGAGGTTATTTTATTATTCTGGCCATTTCATTCTTAGGGATATAGTGTGTAGCATGGCAACTTGCTGCCACGTTCTGGTTAAGATCTCAACGTGCGAGCTTGCTCGCACGCTACATTAGTAATTGCAAGCTGCTTTCTCTAACTTTGTTGCCTCACGCATAGCGTTTCCTTAGTCTCTACCTAAAAAGGGCGAAGATGCTGTTTATGATGACCCAGAACAGGCCGTTGGCGCCGCACACCAGACCGGCGTAGGCGAGGTAGTGGCCCCTCTGTGAATAAGCGCGCGTTATCTTCATGGCAAAGAAGCCTGTAACGATTGCACCGATTGACAAGAGTATCTGGATTACGAAAAGGGTAATATTTATCCTTACGAAGAATACAATAATGCACAACACACCCATGGCAAGGGAGGCGATGGCAAGGGATGACCATCTTGGTTTGTAGTACTGCATATCTCCAAGCTCCAGGGCTGTGGTACGGAACTTAGAGAATCTTACAACGCCCCACCAGTGAAATCAACCTCAATATGTCATTGCGAGTCCGCCAGAGGTGGACGATGCAATGACAGAAGGGGAAGCACCGCACTTACAACAACCGAGTTACTTGTCATTTCAAGCTTGCCAGGTCACAGGCGGATGAAATCAACATATGGTTTTGGCAATAATTAGCGCTGGCAGTAGGGGCCTAGGAGCAGGTCTATGTCACCACTGTCAAACACACAGCGGTGGCCCGTGATATTAGTCTCTTCTTTATACCTGCCGTAGGTTGTTACTTGTCCGATAGGCACGCGAAACATTGGGGACCAGGGTATCCAGAGGGGCTTCCCCGGGGCCGCCCCGGTGATGACCGGACCCAGGTTGTGGATGTTTATGTCCTGTAATGCCTTCCACACCACCCAGTGCCCCATGCTGTGGCCGACTATCTTGATTTTCTCCTCGTACTGGCAGTTTTTCTCCCTTAATTTTGCCTTTGTACGCTCGATGTGGTCGTCCCGCTCAAGAATGTCTCTTCTTAGCATTCGCGCAATCCTGTTGACCTCTTTACCAAAGGAGATGGCGTAGTATGGGTAGTTGCGCCAGGTTAGGGCGAGGCAGTGATGGTTTAGGAAGAACACCTCCTCGTCTCTCTCCTCGCAGGTGGCCTCGATATGAAAAAGTCGCATAGGGCTGTCGGATGACGAGGCGCTCTTACTCTCCTCTGTACAGGTTATTCGTATACCTCCCAGTTGGCCCTGTTTTCTTTTGTTCATTAATATCTCATAGAGGGTGAATATGGTGAGTGTGCCGGGCGCGCAGCCCGACTGTTTTTCTAGCTCCTTCTCTCGTCGTGCGTCAAAGCCGCAGATACCCTCCTCACGCACGGTCTCGGAAGGAGTGTAGTCAAGTCTAAGTCCTGGTACTATGTATATGGCCATGGTATCTCTGATTACGTTTACATGAGACCTCTGCAAAATGCCCAATGTCATCTTGAAGTATTGTAGCGGTCGAGCCGTGCCAGAGGCAGGTCTGCCTTCGGCATGACTTGCTCGACTTTCATTAGCAAAGCAAGCTTTGCCGCTACAGCTGGGTGGAGATTCTTCGCTACAGCTCAGAATGACACAGGGTGCTGAAGTACCTTTTGCAGTGGTCTCACATAGAGAGCTTACCTAAAGTATCAAATCGAAAATTATACATCGAAATAACCCTGTTGGAAGTAGAATCTTTCGTCAGCGGCGCTTGAAATATGTATGTTCCATGGTAGAATGTTAGAGTTCAGATTGATAAGGGATGTTTTACAGGGAAGGGTTTTTATTGGTGGGATCTTGTAGAGAAATCTTGTCTGAGATGGCTTTTGTCTCTAAGTATCTTTTTACACATTCATCCCCGCTATTACCACGCTTTTCCTTCCAAGGCTTCACCTGAATGCTTACCTAACAACCCCTGGTCCAGGGGAACTCCCTAGGGCTATTCCAGCCCCACGTTTGGATTTCTTGTTTCCACGGATATTTCTGGGCGTTTTACCCATTCATTTTTGAGGATTGGTGCTAATTATGCCCATGCAGCCTTGGATGAAAAGCCAATACAATTTTTAAAGGTATCGGAGGTTTGTATGAGGACCTTTTATATAGTTGCAGCCCTTTTACCTGCTTTATTGTGGGGGTGTGCAGGCGGGCCCGCCGTTGAGGTTTCCAAGTCAAACCCAACTAGGGCAAAGAGGGTGCTTGAGTTCTTTTATTCGGCAGAGATTACAAATGTCCCTAGGGATGCGAGAGACGTTCAAATCTGGGTGCCTATACCACAGTCTGATGAGAACCAGGAGATTAGTTGTGTGGAGATAAGGACCCTTGAAGATTATGATCTCTATACCGGCCCTTTATATGGCAATAAGATATGTCATATACATGTAAAGGGAGCCCCACAATTGAACATCCCTATATCGCTTCGTTTTCTAGTGACTCGCTACGAGGACCATGGTGGTGATTATCCGGTATCTCCTGCGGAAATGGTCGACCAATTCCTAAAACCCTCTCGTCGCGGTGCCATAATCCCTGAGGTGGAGGAGGCGGCCACACGGATTGGACAGCGCCAGGACGAGCCCCAGGGCAGAATAAGGGAAGTCTATCAGTATGTAATCGATAATATGGAGTACAAGAAGGAGGGAACGGGATGGGGCCATGGCGACACCGTCTGGGCCTGCAGTGCAAGATATGGCAACTGTACCGACTACCACGCCCTCTTCATCGCCCTGTCTCAGGCCCTGGGAGTGCCCGCCCATTTTGACATGGGCTTCCCTCTGCCTCCCGACAAATCTGAGGGCACCATTGGGGGTTATCACTGTTGGGCCCATTTTTATCTGTCCGAAATGGGATGGGTCCCGGTAGATGTCTCCGAGGCAGACAAGCGACCAGCCCTAAAGAACTACTTCTTTGGGTCGCATGACCCCAACAGGGTAAAGTTCACCACAGGGCGTGACATCATACTAGAACCAAGACAGAAGGGCGAGCCCCTCAACTACTTCATCTACCCATATGCGGAGGTGGACGGCATTCCACACAGAGAAATGACCCTGAGTTTCAAGTTTAGAGATCTATAGGTACAGGTGGGTGCATGCAGCGTAATACCTGTCGTCCTTATTACCCCTCCCCTTGACGGGAGGCCCGCCAGAGGCGGGTCTGTCACGCCGAAGGCGGATCTGCCTACGGCACGACCTATGGCACGAGGGTAGGGGAAGAGTGTCTCCCCCACCATTCCCTCCCCCGTCAAGGGGGGAGGGAAAAAATGCTGGTGAGTTTGCATGGGGGGAGGAGCACGACACGCCGGTTTGCCCCTACTTTACCGCATTCGTAAAAGCCGGTTGCAATGGGTATAGCTTGGGGTAAAATACTCCGGTGACATTGCCAAGCGAACCTCTTGTGGAGAAGGATGTATGAACCCACCTTGTGTCATCCTGAGCGCCTGCAGGACCCCAATAGGTGCCTTAAACGGCCGTCTAGGCCCCATTCCAGCCCCAATGCTGGGTGCGATAGTGGTCCGTGAGGCTATAACAAGGGCAGGTATAGAACCGGAAGCCGTTAACCAGGTCATAATGGGAAATGTGCTTTCCGCTGGATTGGGTCAGGCGCCAGCTAGGCAGGCTGCCCTTGGCGCAGAGTTGCCCCCGTCTGTGTCCACCCTAACGGTGAACAAGGTTTGCGGTTCTGGGCTAAAGGCCGTTATGCTCGGAGCCCAGTCCATATCCATTGGTGAGGCGGAGGTGGTGGTTGCCGGCGGCATGGAGAGTATGAGCCGTGCACCTTATATATTGGATAGGGCCCGCACCGGCTACAGGCTCGGTCACAGTTATCTCATAGACAGTATGGTGTGTGACGGTCTCTGGGATGTATATAAGAATTACCATATGGGCGCTGCAGCAGAGATATTGGCAGAGAGATACAAGTTTACCAGAGAAGACCTTGACAGCTTTGCCATCCAGAGCTACGAGAAGACCTTACAGACGCAACGAGAGGGGCATTTTGACGAAGAGATAGTATCTGTAGAAGTGCCGGAGAGGGACGGAAAGCTAGACGTTGTAAAGGAGGATGAATGCCCAAGGCGATTTAAAAGAGAAGGGATGCCTAAACTCCCTCCATCATTCAAGGACGACGGAATGCTTACACCCGGAAATTCCTCTGCGATAAGTGACGGAGCGTCTGCTCTGGTGTTGGTCTCGGAAGATAAGGCCAAAAGTCTCGGCATTAAACCGATAGCGAAAATAGTAGCACATGCCGAGGCAGGACTGCTCCCAGAACTCTTTTCTCTAGCACCGGTTACCGCCATAAAGGAGCTCCTGGAGAGGACAGGGCTGACTATTAACGATATCGACCTGTTCGAGATAAACGAGGCATTTGCCTCCACGTGTCTTGCCATCGCTCAAGAGCTTGGACTTGACCCCGATAAAGTTAACGTAAAGGGCGGGGCGATTGCCCTGGGCCACCCAATAGGCGCTAGCGGCGCAAGGATACTTACCACGCTCCTTTACGCCATGAGGGAACGCCAGGCAAACAGGGGTTTGGCCGCTCTATGTATTGGGGGAGGCGAGGCTGTGGCAGTGGCGGTGGCGGTGGAAGCAGTGTAGAAAAAGGCAATATACAAGGTGCTATTTGTTACAGGGAAACATAGTAATGGAGATTAGACACGTAGGTGTAGCAGGCGCTGGACAGATGGGTCAGGGTATTGCTCAGGCCATAGCCACGGCGGGGATAAAGGTAACCATTGCAGACCTTAACGAGAGGCTTCTCAAAAGGGCAATGGAGCTCACCTCGTGGGGTGTCCACAAACTCATCCAAAAGGGTGTCCTAAAACCTGAACAGCAGGATGAGATATTGAACAGGATAACGGGGACTGTACGTCTGGAGGACCTGCGTAATGTGGACCTTATTATCGAGGCCGTTAGTGAGAACGAGTCATTGAAGCTGGAGCTATTCGGGATGCTGGATAATATGTGCCCCCTTGAGACAGTCTTTGCCACAAATACTTCTTCTATTCCCATTGCAAAACTGGCTGCAGCCACCATGAGACCTGAGAAGTTTGTGGGAATACACTTCATGAACCCTGCACCCGTAATAGAACTGGTGGAGATAATCCCCGGCCCTGAGACCTCAAAGGAGACCCTCTCTGTCGCAAGGTCACTTTGTGAGCGGCTGGGTAAGACCGCGATAGAGGTCAAGGATTCGCCTGGTTTTGTAGTCAATAGGATAATGGGCCCTATGATAAACGAGGCGGTCTATCTCCTGCAAGAAGGGGTTGCGGGCAAAGAGGATATCGATAAGGCCATGACCCTGGGTACTAGGCACCCCATGGGGCCGCTGGCGTTGGCAGACTTCGTTGGGCTGGATACCTGCCTGGCCATCATGGAGGTCCTTCACAAGGAAACGAAGGATCCCAAATATGAGCCCTGCCCACTACTGAAGAAGTACGTAGAAGCTGGGAAGCTGGGCAGGAAGACAGGGGAGGGGTTTTATAAATATAAATGAGACTGGGGAGATTCTCCATATATGCCTGCATGGACGGTTTTTTCCGCCTGGATGGTGGGGCAATGTTTGGAATTGTACCTCGGGTGCTATGGGAGAGGACAGACCCACCGGACGATAAGAACCGAATCCTTCTCGCCCTCCGCTCTTTACTCATTCGAACGGGAAAGACCAACATTCTGGTAGATACCGGTATCGGCAGTAAGGGTGACGAGAAATTTCGTGACATCTATGTGATTGACAGGAATCCACCACTGGATGGTGCGCTCGCCGCCCACGGCCTCACCCCCAGGGACGTGGACATGGTCATAAACACCCATCTCCACCTGGACCATGCCGGTGGAAACACCTGTATTGGGGATGACGGTAATATCGTCCCAGCCTTCCCAGGGGCTAAATATGTGATACAAAGGGGTGAGTGGAAGAAC
>JBHICS010000061.1:0-6581 GCA_046759685.1 Candidatus Brocadiales bacterium
TTGCTAACCTATCTTGAATTCATTCGAAGAAAGAAAAGAACTAGAAAATGAGAGTAGTGCCAAAAAATGCTCTTTTACAGCAAAGTTCAGAGGAAATTAAAAAACAGATTAGCCACCTCTTGTTAGCTGCCGGGGTTAAAGATAAGCTACCCACGCCTAAGGAAGACGTAGTAGCCTGTGCTAAGTTGGTAGAAATTGGAGAAATAGAATTATCTGAATATAAAGAAAGCTGGATAAAGAAAGGGGGCGATTTTTTTAGGAGGGCCTTTTCAAAAGTTAAAGGGCTTTTAGATTTTCGGGAGAAAATTATATTTATTAACCCAGATATTCATTATTCTAAAAAAACATTTGTAACTTATCATGAAGTAACACATAGAGTCCTTCCTTGGCATAAAGGCCTTTATAATCCGCATATAGATACTGATTATTCGCTAGATTCACGAATAGCTACAGAGCTTGAGGCGGAAGCCAATCTCGGTGCTTCTCTAATTCAGTTTCAAATTGATAGATTTGCTAAAGAACTAAAAGATCTTCCTACTGGATTAGGTAGTGCATTACACTTATCAAGAATATATGAAACCTCATTACATTCAACCTTTCGAAAATATGTTGAGGATAATCATAAGTCATGTGCTCTATTAGTACTTAAGGCGTTGGATAATGAAATTTCTAATAACCAACAGATACTTCAATTATGGTATCCTTTGCAATCACATAAATTCACAAAGGAATTTGGCCCACTAGATTGGGGAAAGTCGTATTGTCCTGGTAATCCCATCTATGATACCGTTCTTTCGGATTCTTTAGAATCGGTTAAGACTGGTGAGATAATTTTAGAAGATTTATTGGGGTTTAAGAAAAAATGTAAAGTTGAAGCTTTTTGCAATACATTTAACCACTTTATATTGATATATCCTGCTCCTCGCTTACCTTCAAGGACTAAAATTATAATCGCTAACAATTAAGGTACTTATCATAGGCTTTTTTCAGCTGGCAGCAGATTAATCCCAAATATACTAAGGCACCTCTATGGTCCTAACATAGCCTACCCTAGTGTACGGAGTGCTAACCTCTTTTGAAAGGCTTAGCAAAGTGGCGGTTTTTCTCAACACCAATTTGGATAAATTAAAGGCAACCAAAGTAAAGTTAAAAGGCTAGCGTATAAAAAGCTTAGAAGCACTATTGCTTCCATTTCTCACCGTTCCGTTAAGATCGCGATAAGACTACCGACCATTAATTGTTAAAATAACTCTTTAGGGAGCTACTTCAAGTATTCACATATTTAGCCTTATAGCAGCCTTCGTAAGTCTCTTACGGTCACAATCGCATAGACACATCTAGCCCCTTGAACAAGAAAACTTGTGTCAGATTTGCTTTCTGAATTTCTTTTCCTCTTGTTAAGATGCGCAAACACATCGGATGCCACGGCTACTAAATCGCCTTCTCTCTCCCCATCAATGGATGCTATTTTTCCTGCTTCTTCAATTGTGTCTACAGAATAGATAATGGGTTTAGCCCGGGTAATTTTAGCAATCTCTGGAGGTGACATTTCATGGAGTAGCTGAGCGAACTCAAAGAGTCCCTCAACACAGTTTTCTACACTTTCGTATCCGTAGAGTACGTCGTAAATGAATTTAAGTGAAAGAGGGTATGTTCGGCCACCAATTGTAACGAGAACCGGATAATCATGATCTCTATCGATTTTAATTGATTCCCCTGTATCCCGTATACACTCAAATGCACCTGCGTCCAAGAGATGAGCCAACACTAAATCCTCTTCAAGTAGAGCGAAACGCACATCAGCTGACACTGGCCAAACCCCTGGTGGAGGAAAAAGCCCGTCAGTCATGTTCATTAAGCCAAGAGTTCTTCCAAAAAATTTAGTTGAACCTTCTTTACTTATTTTACTTAGCGCTAAAATCTCAGATTCCAGTCTACCTTCCATACTCTTACGATAAGCCCACATCACCTCGTGCTGGGATAACACAGCCTCCGCCCAATCATTTTGTAACCCATCTTTACACACTCGATCTACCACATCCCAGTTTCGTCGTGTTATGGTTTCAGACTCCACGACAAGGCGATAGTGGTCGTCACCAAAAACCTTTTTGCACCCGTTCTCAAGATACTTTATAGTACCTATTGCTTTGCTTATTTGCCTACCTCTCCGTCCCTGTAGTAGGTGCTCAGGTCTAGGGAGACTCTTTTTTGACTCGACAACCACAGGAGCCTCTGTATCAGTGACGATGATCAAGTCTCCAATCTTAAGCATATTTGTGATGTCTGCTATGAGAACTGGAACGTCGATCCTCTTGAAGTAGTCTTGTGCTAACTTCAAAACTAGGTCGAACGCATCTCCTTGCTGGAGGAGCGATTTGGGAACATCGGGATTCTTTGCCATTTGTCGGATTACATGGGCGTGGAGAACGAGCCAAACCAACCCATCACCGTAGAGTCGGAGGCGCTGAATGTGAAATTGCACCAGCTTTTTATCCACCCCGCTTCGGAGTAGCACCTCTGCCATCCTGATTTCGGTGGCAATTACAATTTCGGCAGCTAATAACTTTTGGAAGGAGTTGACCTTCAGGCATTGCTCAAATAGTTTCTGCCTTTTAGACCTGAGCTCCTCAGACTTGACCACTTCTTCACTCCTCTTAATGAACTAAGTAATAGCGCGACAACGGGTATTGTAATATCCATCATTTACTTTATCAACAAAGCATTTCCCAGGAGATCTTTTACAATCACTCAAAACTTACGGTGACCAAGTTACGACAAATCTCAGGTGGGCAAAAGGTGGGCAGAAGATAGCCAAAACCATACAAATTGGGATAAAGTGAGACAAATCAAATTTTAGGATAAAAAAAGGCGTGGCAACGTATTAGGTCACCACGCCTTTACTTACAAAAACCGGCCTTTTGGCGTCCCGAACGCCGCGCTCTAAACCAGGCTGAGCCACGCCCCGATTATTTACCCATAACCTGACATAATCTACATTCGGTATGCTCCAAGTATACCCCTGCTACATCGTAAGTCAAGCTCGTCCACTGCATTAATTAGGGCGCCGTCCACTCCTGAAATAACAAAGAAATTGACTTGAAAGTATGCCTTGCGTTCAGTAAATTTGGTGAGTACTATGATACTGTGGAAATGCGTTAGATTATTCTATACAGTATTCTTAACAAGCGCCCTTTACCTGGCCCTGATAATAAGCCCCAGGGCAGGAGGTAACGTTATGGCACTAGAGCTAAAGAGTTCCGCCTTCGAGGCCCAAGCCACAATTCCCGCTAAATATACCTGTGACGGGCCCGACGTCTCTCCAGCCTTGAGCTGGAGCGCTTCACCAGAGGGTACAAAGAGTTTTAGCCTCATTTGCGACGACCCCGATGCCCCCGGGGGCACATGGGTCCACTGGGTCCTATACGACCTACCTCCCGATGAGAGAGGGTTACCCGAGGACGTGCCTAAAACGAAGACGCTTGATAGCGGGGCCAAGCAGGGGATGACTGACTTCAGGAGGATCGGCTACGGTGGTCCATGTCCACCCAGAGGACCGGCTCATCGGTACTTCTTCAAACTATATGCGCTAGATACGGTGCTTGACCTGCCACCCGGGGCAACAAAGCAAGATGTTGAAAAGGCCATGGAGGGCCACACCCTCGACCGCGCCGAACTCGTTGGGCTATACAAAAGGTAACACTCTCCTTGTCTAATAGCTCCCTGGCCATCACATACCATTTGCCTCCGCACAAACATAGCGCCAGATTCTTGATACAATCTAATCGCCTACCTTTGTAAAAGACGGCCAGTAGCCTGTCGAGTTGAATTTCCTAAGAAACTCTAATATATTAGAGTCATGCTCGACAGGAAAAGGCTGAAGATAACTGCAAGAAATAACAGGATTTTAATAATTCTTTTTCACATCCTGATTGCCATCAAGGTTACCTCGCGGTTCACTACGCTCGATTTGCCGGGCTGGGAGCTCGCCGTCTACTGGACTACTTTTTTAATTCCCTTTGCAGCAACACTTATGACCGCATGGCTGGCCTATTATTATGTATATCGGTCTGGAGAGAAAGTCGGTTAAATAAGCTAGCGGATAGACCTAAAGGTCTGTCCCTACAAATACACGTTCTTCCCTCCCCCTCGATGGGGGAGGGCAAGGTGGGGGTGAGTAATACAAAATTGTTTCTCCCACCCTCCCCTTTCCCCTCCCATCAAGGGAGGGGGAAAAGGAAGGCTGTAGCGTGGCAGCTTATCCACCGGAGGGGAATCAGTCTTTGGCATGACTGCCACGATTAAGTGCGAGCAAGCTCGCACGCTACATTCTTTCCGCCTCAGGCGGATGCAGGGTCTTCAAAGGTACCAAATCAGTCCGTCTGTTTGCCCAGCTCTACCAAGAACAAGTCCGGGTCTTCGAGGTGCTCTTTTACGGCGTTTATGAACCTTGCAGCATCTGCACCGTCCACCACCCTGTGGTCATAGGTCAAGGATAGTGGCAGAACCTTTCTAACTACCACCTTGCCCTCCCTCACTATGGGCCGGTCTGCAATCCTACCCATGCCAAGGATAGCTACCTCCGGGTAGTTTATTATAGGTGTGAAATGTGTGCCTCCAATGAAACCTACATTGGTTATGGTAAATGTGCTGCCCTTTAGGTCTGCCAGGTCAATTTTTTTCTCCCGCGCTTTTTCTGCCAGCCCCGCTATTTCTTTGGCAATCTCTATGACGGTCTTCTGGTCGGCACCCTTTACCACGGGGGCTACAAGGCCCTCAGGGGTGTCTACAGCCACCCCGATGTTGAAGTATTTCTTCAGTACAACATATTCTCCATCCTCACCGCTCTCGAAGGTCGAATTTAGATAGGGATGCCTCTTAAGACTCTCAATCACGGCCTTTATTACAAATGGGATATAAGTAAGCCTCACACCCTTTTTCTCTGCATATTCCTTGTGTCTCTCCCTAACCTCTACAAGATGAGTTACATCGGCATCGTCATGATGGGTAACAAGCGCAGCATTTAATATGGCCTCCCTCATCCTCCTTGCCACCACCTTTTTCACCCCTTTCAGGGGTACCCTTGTGATGTAGCCGTACATGTCGTACTTTTTTACCTCTTTAATCTCTTTCTTCTCTTCTACAGCAGGGGGCATTTTTGCTGCAAAACTTTTCATGTCCTCCGAGGTAACCCGTCCACCCTTGCCTGTGCCTTTGACCTTGGAGATATCCACCTTAAGCTCTTTTGCTAACCTTCTCACCGCTGGAGTGGCCAGCACCTTACCCGCTGGCGCTATCTCTGCAGCGGCCACCTTCTTGACGGGTATCTCTTCCTCTTCTTCCGGGGCCTCTTCCAGAATGCCCACAACTGCCTCTCTGTACACCTTCTCTTCCCTTGCCACTTCCTTTACTACTTCCTCTCCCACCTCTCCTATGGTTATAAGGACATCACCCACATGGACGGTCTCGCCCTCCCTACAATATATCTTCAACACCGTCCCACTAGCAGGTGAAGGCAGTGTAAAGACGGCCTTCTCGGTCTCTATATCGACCAAATCCTGGTCTTCATCTACCCTTTCACCTTCTCTTACCTTCCAATCCACAACCACACCCTCTACAAGGCCTTCACCTATATCCGGGAATTTAAATTCATACGCCATAATGAGACCTATGAAAAAATCTCCGTAAATGTAGAGACAGGGTTTATCCCTGTCTCCAGCTCTCCAATCTTTGTCGGTTAAGTTTTCGGACAGCCATCCGCCTGAGGCGGACTGCCCCTACGTAGACTTCGTTAACAGCCTCAGCCTGTACGCTACATTAAAATACCCCAACCCCCTAAAAAGGCCATCAGAACTTCATTACCTTCTCAACGCCTCTCAAGATTCTCCTCTCATCGGGCAGGTAATAATTCTCCAGCTTGAACATGGGGAATGGGACATCGAAACCCGTCACCCTCTCAACCGGTGCCTCCATATGGAGAAACGCCTTCTCATTTATCTGCGCAATTATCTCCGCACCGAATCCGCAGGTCCTGGGTGCCTCATGCACTACCAAACACCTTCCGGTCTTTTTAACCGAGTTTATGATAGTTTCAGAATCCATCGGGCTTATCGTCCTTAGGTCTATTATCTCGGCGTTGTATTTTGTCTTTTCCAAGGCCTCCCTGGTATATTTCATCATGGCACCCCAAGAGACAACTGTAAGGTCAGTCCCTTTTTTTACGATGTTGGCCTTGCCCAAGGGAATGGTGTACTCCTTCTCGGGCACGTCTTCCTTTATGGCCCTATACACCCTCATAGGCTCCAGGAAGACCACCGGGTCAGGGTCCCTTATGGCCGATATTAAGAGTCCCTTTGCATCGTAAGGCCCTGAAGGAATAACCACCTTTATGCCTGGCGCATGGGCAAGGATTGCTTCCTGACTCTCGCAGTGAAGCTCCAGTGCCCTGATGCCTCCTCCATAAGGGCTTCTTATTACAATAGGGCAGGTAAATTTGCCCCTGCTTCTTGTCCTTATCCTGGTAGCATGTGAGATAATCTGGTCTAACGGGGCATAAAGAAAGCCACTGAATTGTATCTCAGCCA
>JBHICS010000062.1:0-6506 GCA_046759685.1 Candidatus Brocadiales bacterium
AAAGCGGCATGGATGTATCGGTAACTACCAGCAGCCCCTGCGGCAATTTCACCAATCTTATCACCGCAAGGGTAAAGACAGATAAGGCAGAAAGCCACATCACCGGCGCTATCTTCGACAGAGGTGATGCCAGGTTGGTGAGCATTGACGACTACAATGTGGAGGCCATCCTGGAAGGCACAATGCTAATGGTCAAGGCACAGGACAGGCCCGGCCTTATCGGCAGCATAGGTACCCTCCTGGGCAACCGGAAGATTAACATATCAAGGATGACCTTCGGCAGGAGAGAGGTTGAGGGCAAGACCATATCCATACTAATAATAAACGTAGATGGGCCAGTATCAATGGATGTGCCGAAAGAGATAGAAGGGCTTGAGAGCGTAGATTCCGCCAAGCTGGTACTGCTATCTTAAACCCCAACTTTAAGCCGTTCTGCCTCGAATTCTGGCAGACCGGCCTCAATAATCTTCTTCGAGGCGCCTTCTATGTCATACTCAAGGCGCCTGAACCTTATCAGCTCCCTCTCCGTATCATAAAGCACGTAGCATGCCCTGGGATCTCTGTCTCTGGGTTGTCCCACGCTCCCCACGTTAATTATGGCCTGTTTCGCCTTCGTCAAGCTGACCTCTTCTTTGGTCTCGGCACACATCCCCGCAGTCTTTAGGATGGCTACAGGGACATGGGAGTGGCCTATAAAGCAGATGCGGGTATGGAGGAATTTAAGACTGAGCTCTGCGTCATGGTACGTCTGGAGATAATAAAATTGCTCCGGTTTGTATAGTGTGCCGTGGACCAGTGTAATGCCTTCTTTTTCCATTTCCAAGACTAGAGGCAGACCGGAGAGAAAATCCTTGTCTTCTTGACTCAGATGTTCCCTGGTCCACAGGGCGGCCTCTTTGGCGTGCGGGTTAAAGTAGTCTATGTCCATCTTCTCTACAGCGGCGTAATCGTGGTTGCCTGCCACTATGGTTTCGGATACTTGCCTTACGGCAGCGAGGCACCTGCCGGGTTCTGCGGCGTAGCCCACTATATCTCCAACGCTCAGTATCTTGTCGGGGCCTTCTTTCTCTATGTCTTTCAGGACGGTATCCAGTGCCTCAAAGTTGCTATGGACATCGCCTAACACGGCGTACAGCAAGGGTTTTTCTCCTTGGGAAGAAGTTGCAGGGAGGTAAAGAACCTGTTTCTACGGGTAATCGAGATTGATGTCAGGGGCAAAGCAGCAGGCTATTTCGAGCTAGAGATGTAACTCATCCTCAGGTCGTAGAGCACACCCTCCAGATATCTCTTCTCCTCCGGAGTCAGATTGCCCTCGGTCTTTTCCTCCAGCATCTTAAGGGTATCTATGGTGTATCTGGCCTGCTCCAGGTTCTTTTCCTTCGTGCGAGAGATGGGGTTTTCTATCTGCCCTAGGGCGACTAGGATCTGGGTGGCCAGGCCTGAGACAAAAAGTGTAAAATTTGCTTCGGGAAGGGGATGGACTTTTCCCTCTTTCTCTTCCTTCTCTTTTTCCTGCTGAACGTGTTTTTTCCACTCCTCGTCTACGGCCTTTTTTTCTTCTGGCATCTCTTGTCCCCAGCCAACATTGTTTTATCCTCTATTATTAATCTATCAGTAAGCACGGTGCATCGAGACGCACCCTACTTTATTAGGCGTATTTTCGCAAGAAGACCCCTCTATGCTATACAACCAATTTCTTTTGCCCAACCTGAAGTTCCTCCGCCCCGGTGCCCTGAAGTGCAGCCTTGATGAACTCTCTGAAAAGAGGTTGAGGGTTAGTGGGTTTTGATTTGAATTCAGGGTGGAACTGTACTGCAACAAACCAGGGATGCCCCTTTAGCTCTATTATCTCTACTAATTTCTCTTCGGGTGAAAGCCCACTGAAGACCATCCCCTTTGAGCTGAGTAGTTTCTTGTAGGCATTATTAAATTCGTAACGATGCCTGTGTCGCTCAAGTACCTTATCCTTACCGTATGCTGCATGTGCCTTGGTGTCCGGCTTAAGTATACACGGTTGTGCCCCAAGCCTCATGGTGCCTCCGAGTTCCTTTATCCCCTTTTGTTCCTCTAGGAGGCATATGACAGGGTTTTTAGTGGACCTGTCAAACTCTGTGCTGTTTGCATCTCTTAGCCCGCAGACATTCCTGGCAAATTCGATGGTGGCACAGTGCAGCCCCAGGCACAACCCCAGATACGGTATCTCGTTTTCCCTGGCGTACTTTGCTGCAATAACCTTACCCTCTATGCCTCGTTCTCCAAAGCCGCCTGGCACGAGGATTCCCGTCACACCATCCAGACATCTCTCTGGCCCCTTTCTTTCTACATCTTCTGCCTCTATCCGCCGTACCCTTACCCTGGCATTATTTGCTATACCGGCGTGAGTGAGGGCCTCGTAGATTGATTCGTAGGCTGACTGGTGCGTTATGTATTTTCCAACTAACGCTATCTCTGTAGAGAAGCGCGGGTCCTTTAACGTCTCCAACATCTCTTCCCATTTTCGCAGATCATTGCCGTCTGTTTGCAGACCCAGTTTTTTCACTATAATCCTATCAAGGCCTTGGTTCCTCAATAGTATGGGTATATCGTATAGATAAGGTTTTACATCCGTCTCCTCTATAACGGCCTCCTTCTCCACATTACAAAACAGGGCTATCTTGTCCCTGATACCCGGTGCAAGTGGCTTTTCGGTCCTACATATAAGGATGTCTGGCTGGATACCAGCCTGCCTCAGGATGCCTACCCCATGTTGTGTAGGTTTGGTCTTCATCTCATCAGCAGCTTTTAGATAGGGCACTAGTGTGAGGTGTATGAAGAGGACGTTCTCCCTGCCTATCTCCTGCCCGTACTGCCTGATAGCCTCCATGAAGGGCTGGCTCTCGATATCGCCCACAATCCCCCCTATCTCTGATATAACTACGTCCACACCTGGGACGGCGACCTTTCTTATGCAGTCCTTTATCTCATTTGTTATGTGAGGCACTATCTGAACAGTCTTGCCCAGATAATCCCCCCTCCTTTCCTTCATTATGACGGAGTTGTAGATAGAGCCTGTGGTGAAGTTACAGTTTTTATTCATCGTGGCGCTGGTAAACCTCTCATAATGGCCTAGGTCAAGGTCTGTTTCCGCACCGTCCTCCGTAACATAGACCTCACCGTGTTCAAAAGGACTCATGGTGCCAGGGTCTATGTTTACATACGGGTCGAACTTCTGCAGATTTACCTTTAATCCCCTACTCTCGAGAAGGAGCCCTATTGAGGCAGAGTTCAAGCCCTTTCCCAGAGATGAAACCACACCACCTGTTACAAATATATGTTTAGCCATGTGTCTCTATTATTAATCCCTGTATTTTGCAAGAAACCTCTTAAAATCCTCCGGCGTATCTATCCCGTGACAACTGTGCGGCGTGACAGATACCCTGATTTTGTACCCGTTCGATATTGCCCTTAATTGTTCCAATCTCTCTACCTTTTCAAGTTTAGAGGGGGTAAGCGATGCATAATTGATTAGGAAATCCCTTCGGTATGCATATATCCCCAGGTGTTTAAAGAAGGTCTCCTGGCCAAGGGTCTCGTCTCCAGAATGTTCGCTGTGAGGTATGGGAGACCTGGAGAAGTAGATGGCGTAACCGTTGTTGTCTATAACGACCTTGACTGCGTTAGGGTCGTTGAGCTCGTTTGTGGAAAGGATAGGGTTTGCCAGTGTGGCCATAGCGGCCTTATGGTCTTCAGATAGGGTGGATACTACCGTATCAACCATCTCAGGCCTTATTTCTGGTTCATCGCCCTGCACGTTTACAATAATGTCTGCAGCCAGCTCCTTTGCCACCTCTGCCACCCGCTCGGTTCCAGAATTGTGCTCTGCTGAGGTCATTTTCACACATCCACCAAAACCCTTTACTACGTCATAGATGCGTTGGTCGTCGGTGGCCACTACGACGTCTTCTATCGTTTCTGCATCCTTCACCCTGCAATAGACATGCTCAATAATGTGCATTCCGGTGACGGCCTTTGCCTCTGGCAGAATAAGCTTGCCTGGAAGCCTGGTAGAGCCATACCTGGCTGGTATAACGGCATAGGCCTTCATGCCAACACATGCTATCAACTGTTGGGCAGGGTGTCAACCTCATCCTTTTATAACGCCCAGTGGCCTCAATTGTACAACCTTCCTGGCGATTCCAGCGTTATGCACTACGTCCACCACCTCTGTGACGTCCTTATATGCCTCTGGTATCTCCTCAGCCAGTGTGCGCCACCCTGAGGCCCTTACCACCACGCCCAGTTCCTGCATTGCCTTTACTATATTCTTGCCCCTTACCGTCTTGGAGGCCTTTGTCCGACTCATCAGCCTCCCCGCACCATGGCAGCTCGAGGCAAAGGTCTCTTTGCTCGCCGCCTCCGTACCAACCAGCACGTAAGAGTATCGGCCCATATCACCTGGTATGAGCACCGGCTGTCCAATGTCCTTATATGCCTCTGGGGTCTGCGGGTGCCCAGGCGGCAGGGCCCTGGTTGCACCCTTGCGATGGATGCACAGCCTCTTGGATTTGCCATCTACCATGTGGTTCTCAAACTTTGCGATGTTATGACACACGTCGTATATGAGGTCCAGACCCAGCTCCTCAGCCGACTTGCCAAGAACACGTGAAAAACTTTCCCTCACCCAGTGGGTAATCATCTGTCTGTTACCAAATGCAAAGTTCGCGGCACATGCCATGGCCTTAAAATAACGTCTGCCCTCTTCTGAGTCCAGCGGTGCACAGCATAGCTGACGGTCTGCGAGGTCTATGCCGTATTTCCTTGCCGCCGCTATCATCACCCCAATAAAGTCGTCACAGACCTGATACCCAAGACCCCTGGAGCCCGTATGCACCTGGATGGCTATACCGCCCAACTCCAGGCCCAGCCCCCGGGCCAGTTTCTCGTCATACACCTCAGATATGACGTCAACCTCGACAAAGTGGTTTCCAGAACCCAGGGTGCCCACCTGTGTCCTGCCCCTTTCCAAGGCCTTCTGAGAGACCTCCGCAGGGTCAGCACCCTTTATGCAACCGCCCTCTTCGATGTGGTCCAAATCCTTTTGCCAGCCATATCCCTCAGACACGGCCCAGCGCGCCCCTTCCTTGAGCAGGGCCTCCTCCTCGAAGCGGTCCAGCCTAAGATCCTTCCTGTGCGAACCTACACCCGTGGGGATATTGCGAAAGAGGGTATTGACCAGCTCCTTCATCAGTTCCTTTATCTCTTCATGTCTGAGCCTTGAGCGCATTACCCTGACACCGCAGTTTATGTCATACCCTACACCGCCGGGGGATATTACCCCTGTCTCATCAAAGGCCGCCACACCGCCGATAGGGAACCCATAGCCCTCGTGGATGTCTGGCATGGCCAGTGATGCCCCTACTATACCGGGCAGAGTCGCTACGTTGGCCACCTGCTGCAGGCTCTCGTCCTCCTTTATATTCTTTATTAACTTGTCAGTGGCGTAGACGATACCGTCTACCCTCATGTTGCCTTCCTTTACTACCTTGAATCGGTACTCGTCTACCTGTTTAACGCTAAGTGTCTTTTCCTTTACCATTATTGCACCACCCCTTCTACTCGCCGGGACTTTTTGGCGGTCGTCTGTCAGCCTTACAGGTCAACGATTACCCTCGCGTGCCACCTATCAGGTTCCTTCACCACCTCTATTCGGTGGTAAGTCACTGCCTTCAGAGGGGTCAGGATGATGTGGCGGTCCGAACTAAACTTCTCACCGTAGGCCAGTGCCCTCAGTTCTCCTGTGCCTATCCTTTCTACTTTGAACCTCTTGAAGAGCAAATCCTCTACTTCATTAAGATAAAGAAGTTCGTTAAGCCACTTCACCAGGAGCTGTTCCATATCAGTTTCTACTTCTTCTGTCTTTACCCGTATATCTACTGGCCTTTCCGTCTTCTCCTCCACTCTAGAAAGGTCTGTATAGACATCAAAGAGGGCATAAGCCGCATTCTCGAACAGCTCCTCTAAATCCTTGCCGTATGCCATAAAGGCAAGGTCGGCCGTGTGTTCAATTACAGTATATCTTTCGCCAGCCAATATCTTCATCCTGTATTTATTATACAGCTTATTATATGAAACCGCTGAAGAAGTCAAAACAAGGCCGTCATTGCGAGGAGCAAAAGCGACGAAGCAATCTCATAAGTTGTTTTCTCCGTAGAACATGAGATTGCTTCTCCGCCTGAGGCGGATCGCAATGACAGTCTGTAACATTGTTGTGCATTCTTTATATTATTTTTTAGGGATCTCTATACAGCTTGTCCGGAGCTGCCAAATGATTGCATCTTACGCCGCATGGTCTCCTTCATGAGCTCTCTAGCAGGACCCAGTATCTTGCGCGGGTCGAACTCTTGTGGCGTATCAGCCAGAACCTTCCGTACCGAGGCAGTAAATGCCAACCTGAGGTCGGTATCTATATTTATCTTATTGATGCCGTTACGGATGGCGTCCTTGATTGCGTCGAGTGGGATTCCCCT
>JBHICS010000063.1:0-6423 GCA_046759685.1 Candidatus Brocadiales bacterium
GGAGCCTGTACACCTGGCAGGTACAACCGTGAGCCGGGCCACCCTGCACAACTTCGAGGAGATGGAAAGAAAGGATATACGCATAAACGACTATGTAGCCGTGCAGAAGGCCGGAGAGATTATACCGCAGGTGGTAAAGGTAATAAAAGAGAAACGCACAGGCAAGGAACGCGTCTTCAAGCCACCAAAAAGTTGCCCTGAATGTGGGGCAGAGGTGACCAGGGATGGGGAGGAGGTGTATTTGCGATGCCACAACCCACTCTGTCCTGCACAGGCGAAGAGGCGAATTAGATATTTTGCCAGTCGAAACGCAATGGACATCGAGGGGCTCGGACCAGCAGTAATAGACCAACTGGTAGAGAAGGGCCAGTTAAAAGATTATGCGGACCTATACTACCTTAAGCTCGACCAGTTGGCAGGACTTGAGAGGATGGCCGAGAAGTCATCTCAAAACCTAATAGACGCAATAGAGAAGAGTAAGGCAAGAGGCCTCGACAGGCTTATATGCGCCCTGGGTATTCAGCACGTGGGCGTCCACTCTGCAGAGGTGCTGGCCGAACATTTTGCGTCCCTAGACGAACTGGCTCAGGCAAAACCCGAGGTGCTGGAGGAAATCCTGGAAGTGGGACCCGTCATGGCCAGAAGCATATCCAAGTTTTTTTCTGATTCACACACAAGGTCTATAATAAAGAGGCTTAAAGATGCCGGCGTGAACACCGAAAGACTCGGGGAAAAGAAGCGACTGAAGAAATCAAGAATAGCCGGCATGACCATCGTTGTTACTGGCTCACTGGAAAAATACTCTCGCAAAGAGGTGGAGGAACTGGTAAAAAAACTGGGGGGTAAGGTTTCTTCCAGCGTAAGTAAGAAGACAGATTTCGTGCTGGCTGGAGAGTCACCTGGTTCAAAGCTTGATAATGCAAGGAAGCTGGGTATAAAAATTCTGAATGAAGTGGAGTTTGAGAAGCTTATATCGTTTCCCTAAAAGCTTATCCACAAGGTTTAATTATGGAAAAATTGATAAAACGTGCGCTGAAGACGGCAAAGGCTGATTATCTGGAGATTCGAGTCAGTGAGGGAAACTCCACCACTATAAACTATGTTGGTAAGGAGCTGGAGGCCATATCAGAGGGTAACAGTATAGGTGGTTCGGTACGTGCCCTGGTAAACGGCGGGTGGGGCTTTGCTGCATTTAACGATGTAGAGGGCCTATCTGACTACACCCGGGCCGCTGTAGAGCAGGCCAGACTGCTGGGTGGCGGGGACGGCACGCTCGCACCCGTACCCGTTACCACAGACCACGTGAAATTGGAGGTGGAGCTAGACCCGGGGACCATATCGCTCGACGATAAGCACGCCCTCTGCCAAAAATATAATGACATCATCCTTTCCTCCAAACACGTTCAGACCTCCAACGTCCGCTACACGGACTCTCACGGCACGACCTACTTTGCCAATTCGGAGGGTAGTTTCATAGTCCAGGAGATAATCTTCTGTGGAGTAATGGTGCTCGCCATGGCAAAAGATGGGATGAACATCCAACGGGCCTGGGAGTCGGTGGGTGACCTCAGGGGATACCGGAACGTCTTGGGGCTGGAAGAGAAGTGCGAAGAAGTCACCCGCAAGGCAGTTGAGCAGCTATCTGCGAAACCAATAGAAGGTGGGATTTACACCGTTATAGTAGACCCAAAACTCTGCGGGGTGTTTGCGCATGAGGCGTTCGGCCACCTGAGCGAGGGGGATTTTATCTATGAAAACGAGAGATTGAAGAAGACAATGGAAATTGGCAAGCGCTTTGGCCGTGATGAACTCTCCATAGTAGACGACGGTTCACTGGTGGGAGAAGCAGGCTATAATAAATATGATAGTGAAGGCACTCCTACCCAAAAGACATATCTCATAAAGGACGGCATCCTTGCCAGCCGCCTCCACTCCAGAGAAACGGCTGTCAAAATGCATGAGAGACCCATAGGAAACGCCAGGGCCATTAACTATGCCCACGAACCCATAGTTAGGATGACCAATACATACATAGAGTCCAGGGACTGGACATTTGAGAAGATGCTTGAGGATACGCAAGACGGAATATACTGCATAGGCTCGATAGGTGGGATGACTAACATGGAGATGTTCACCTTCAGCGCTGCTGAGGCCTTTCGTATTAGAAATGGAAGACTGGCGGAGAGACTCCGCGATGTCGTGCTCACGGGGAACGTTTTCCAGACTCTTATGGACATAGACGCCATAGGTAATGACCTGTCTCTATTCGGTGGACTGGGAGGCTGCGGTAAAGGTGGCCAGTCACCGCTTCGCGTGTCTGATGGCGGGCCACACGTGAGGATTAGGAACGTGGTCATAGGTGGAAGGTAATAATGAAGATAGAAGAAAAGGTCCTGGAACTTGCTAAAAAGAAGACCGATTCCGCGGAGGTAATATACGAGGAAGGCGAGTCAAAGTCCGTCAGTTTTGAGAACAATAAACTGAAGTACATACACAGCAGTTCGGTAAGGGGCATAGGATTAAGGGTAATAAAGGAAGGGAGGATAGGTTTCTCCTGCACCACAGACCTTAGAAACCCGGATAAATTTGTGGAAAGGGCCCTCCGATCTGCCAAGTTCGGCCAAGAGGTCAAGTTTGACTTCCCGTCGCAGGACAGTTTTTCTGAGGTCAAGATCTTCGACAAACAGGTGGTGGACTATCCCGCTGAGAGCGCAATATCCGCAGGGAAAGAGGTCATAGATAAATCACTGGCCTTGTGTCCCGACTACCTTTGCAGTGTGGATATAGGTCATGGGGTGGGTATGAGGAGACTGCTGAACTCCAAAGGTCTGGACGTGTCTAAAGCGTCAACAACATTCGGCACGGGGTTCAACGTCATGCTGGTAAAGGACAAGGGCCTTATATCCATATCCGAAGGAGAGGGCTCAAGGCGGGTCACAACCGCTCTCCTAGAGCAGGTGGAAAAGGCCCTGGAGAAGATGCGCCTCTCAGAGAAAGAGGTCCGTGTCACACCAGGAAGTCTTCCCGTCATATTTACAGCAAAGGCCATACAGCTGCTCCTTGCCACGTTTGAAATTGGCTGTAATGGCAAGATGGTGCAGAAAGGTGTCTCACCTCTGGCTGGGACATTGGGAGAGAAGATCCTGGACGAAAGGGTTTCAATCTACGACGACGCCACCTTCGACTTTGCCGTTGGGAGCTATCCCATGGACGGAGAGGGCATACAGTCTCAGCGCACCGCCTTATTCGAGAAGGGAGTGCTCAAAAACTTCCTGTTTGACCTGCAGACGGCAGGCATGATGTCCACAAAAACGACAGGAAACGGCCTACGCGGGTTTGCATCACAGCCCGCCCCCGGCTGTACCAATATAATTGTCGAGACGGGCGACATGAAGCTGGACGACATGATTAAGGACATCCGCTACGGCGTGCTGGTTGACCAGGTACTGGGGGGAGGCCAGTCCAACACACTTGCAGGGGAATTCTCCGTAAACCTAGACCTTGGCTTCCTCATAGAAAACGGTGAGCTTGTAGGCCGGGTAAAGGACTGTATGATAGCGGGCAACGTATTTGACGCCTTCAACAATATTGCCGCAATAGGCTCTGAGGCGGAGTGGCACGGCGCAGATTATGTACCCCCATTTTACTTCAAGGCCCTCAGCGTAGTCGGACAAAGGGCTGATACGTCCCAATTAGAGAACGCTACCCTTGTATTGTAGTGGTTGAGCTTGCTCAACAATAGGGGTAGGTCAAGGCTACGTGACGCCGTAGGCGCATCTGTCCGCCTGAGGCGGATTAATTTATGGTCAAGGTCGTACTCCGCCTCAGGCGGAAATGGGAATAGGGAAGATAGATGAATTATTGTGAGGTCATGGTGTGACCATGACCTACCCGGCTTTTGCCTTTAGGTGGTTCTTTAGTTTGAGAATTCAGTGTGCCAGCAGTTTAGTGTGAAAGTTTATTGTCGGATATTTTTGTCATTGCGAGGAGCGAGCGTAGCAAGCGACGCGGCAATCCCGTCATTTCTCCTAGGGTCGCCTCGCCTACGTCGGGCTACAGCGAGATTGCTTCGGTCGTTTCACTCCCTCGCAATGACATTCCTTACGGTCTAGTAGCCTTTAGGCGACGCCAAGATAAATCCGTGTGCTTTTAGCCCACACAGTAGTTTAATTAGAGAACGCTACCCTGTGTATTGTAGTGGCAGAGTTTACTCTGCCTGCATTATGGGGACAATGCCCATATATTTGCCCGATGAATCAGGCAACTACATGTGTGCTGTGTGCTCATCACAGTGATCGCCGTTACGGTGATAGGAGAAAAAATATGGAAGAAACTCATGCACCCGAAGAAATCCAGCAGATGACCCGTGCCCGCTTTGGCCGCATTGCTAAGGACCCATCTTCCGAAAGAAAATTCCCGGTGGGGCCAGAGAGTGCAAGAAGTCTTGGGTACAATCCGGCCGAAATAGATGCCCTGCCCGGCTCTGTAACCGAGTCATTTGCAGGCGTGGGTTGTACCATTGCCCTTGGCCCTATAAATAAGGGGGAGATGGTGCTTGACCTTGGCTCAGGGGCGGGGCTTGACACCATCCTTGCGGCACGCAGGGTCGGCCCCAAGGGACGTGTTATTGGGATTGATATGACTCCCGAGATGGTGCGTAAGGCAGAGGGAAACCGCCGCCAGCTTGAGATGGAGAACGTAGAATTTCGACAAGGTTCAGCGGAGCAACTCCCCCTGGGAGATGCCTCCGTTGACCTCGTCCTTTCAAACGGCGTTATAAATCTCTGTCCTGATAAAGAGCGTGTTGTTTCGGAGATTTATCGTGTCCTCCGCCCAGGAGGGCGTCTCTATGTGGCAGACATTACCCTTGAGGATGGGGTGGACCAGGCCACGGTGAAAAAACTCGGCACCTGGTCCGACTGAATCTGCGGCGCTATACCAGGAAGGTCGTTCCTGGAATTACTGGAGCGGGCGGGGTTCGTCGATGCCCAAATGATTGAAAAGACAGGATATCACACCTCACGGTTTACGGTAGGTGCTACTTTCACAGCAAGGAAACCAACGTAATAAATAGAGACTTGTGTGGAATGGGCGATAATGTCTTTTGTAGGGACAGCCCTTGCGGCTGTCCAAAAACTTAACTGGCAAATTGGGGACTTACGGAAAAGGATAAACCCTGTCCCTAGATTTTTACCCTATTTTGGTGGTTTGGTAACAGCTTCTTATTTAACATACCTCTTGTACAGCTTGTAGGCACCTACAGACAGGGTGATTGCCGTTATAACCAAAAGGGCGGCCCTAAACCCCTGGAGATATTCCGCCGCATAGCTGAACCTGCTGCCCACGAAGAAGCCCAGCAAGAAGAAAAATATGTTGCTGACTACAAGTATAAACAGCCAGAATCTGGGGATTTCCACTTTATGCCCTTCGCAATTGCATTGTAGTGGCAGAGTGTACTCTGCATGTCGAGCAAGTCACGCCGAAGGTCGTGCTCCGCCTCAGGCGAGCCTGCCTATTGCACGGCTTGACTGCTACATAACGATTTTTTGCGAACTGCTGGAGAGGGCTTTATATACCCAAAAACATGACGGCTACTCCGGTCAGGGCGATTACACCGCCGGCCATGACGTGTGACCACTGCTCCATATGTACCATGTGCCTGCCGGGCAATATCCCCATGCCCAGAAACGCCAACATGCTTTGTGCGACCACCATAAACACAGTTATTAGTGCAAAAGCCGCCGTGGTGAGCCACACCCCGTACCAGCCGTGCTGAACGGCCAGGAACATGAGGGGGATCAGGGGTTCGCAGGGGCCAAAGATAAATATGGCTATCAGGGCCCAAACGGTTACCGTCTTTTTGGCGTCAAGATGCAGGTGATTGTGCCTAAGGTGTTTTAGACCCCAGAGTGCGTAAGCAACACCAAAACCGATAAGTAGAAAGCCGGCAAGGTTGCCCCTCAGGGACTCTACTCCCTCAAGACGCACCAGGCCCAGGCCAAGAAATATCCCCAATGCGCCGAGGACAATGCTGGAGCCTACATGTGCCATACCTGCAAGGAAGCTCACACCGAGGAGCTTTCGGCGTGACCAACCCTGGGCCTTGGCTATTGATGCAAAGGGCAGCCAGTGGTCGGGCGCAAGTGAGTGGAGAAAACCAATACCTAATGCGGATAATATTAGTGCTTCCATGTCCTTGAATCTATTACAGTGATGTTATACATTGATGCCTCTGCGAAACACTACAGTCCCGTATACTGTATTTGATTTTTCCCCCTCCCTTGATAGGAGGGGCCAGGGGAGGGTGTTGTTTACCCCCACCATTGCCCTCCCCCATAAAGGGGGCGGGAATAGCAGGTGCGATGTGTCGGGAGGCACCCCTACACTACTACCATGCTGGTGTTAAAATCGTGTAGGTACAGG
>JBHICS010000064.1:0-6417 GCA_046759685.1 Candidatus Brocadiales bacterium
GTTATTCAAAATTTAGTAAAGATATAACTATCTAAAAACATTAATTTTATGAGACGAATGAAGACCCATTTCCTATTTGACAAACAGCTTTCGATAGTCCTTGAAAACCTCCCAGGCACGCTGGCGGGGGTGTGTTCATCACTGGCAGACGCGAAGGTCAACCTCCTCGCACTCTCCATAGCCGATATGTGTGACACCGGAGAACTCAGGATGGTGATAAGCGACAGTAAGAGGGCCAAAGCCGTGCTTGAAGAGAGGGGCTACGATGTGCTGGAATCAGAGGTTCTGGTTGTTGAGATGATGAACGAACCAGGCGCACTGGCAGATATAGCCCAAAGATTAGCAAAGGGCAAGGTGAACATAGAATACGCCTATTGCAGTGCCGCAACGGTCAAAGAAAAGGAACAGGGTAAGGTTCTTGGGGTAATCAAGGTCTCCGACACCGCAAAGGCACTTGAAATCCTCAATATATAATTATGGAGGCCTGTCTTGCGCATACATAGACTTATTTGTGCATTTCTGCTCATCCCTTTTCTTGCCTCACCTGTCTGGGCACGCGAGTGCGAGCTGGAATGGCACACACCGAATAAAGTAGTCTACGAGGGCAGAAATTACCTCGTCTGGCAATACCAAATAAAAAACAATACGGATAAGGTGATCTCCGTCCCAGTTGAAGTCTTCATCGCAACCGATACGGGCGGCAGATACCATGACCGTTACCAGCCCGAGGTCGAGCCAATGGTGGAGGAAGGAGAAAGATACGAGAACGCCTTCACTATGGCGGGTGAATTTCAGCCCCACCAAACTAAGAAGGCCATTGCGTATTTCGAAAATGTAGACGAAAATGCCAAGGTGTTATATGTTTACATGACAGGCCTCTCACACTTCTTCTTTTGGAGGTGGAGGTTGATAGATTACTCATACCGCATAGTCTATAAAAGGTCAGGGGATACCTGGCAACTGATGGAACACGGCTTCTCGAAAGACACTACCCACAGGGACTATGATAGCTGGAAAGACACCTATCCCCAGGGAGGCCCTTCTACACGGCCTCTCATCCATGCGCCAGACGTACGCTTTCAGTATGAGGCCCCGCACGGCCCGGAGGGTAAGCGCCAAAAAATGGTAGATGACTTTGTCGACGTGTTTGACGCCATCTTCAACGCCAACAAGACAAGGAACCCAAAAAAGGCCGTCCAGCTCTGGGAGGCCATTACCGACAGGCATAACTACAAGGAGGTGGACCTGCAGTTCCCACAAAGGGTTTACACCTGGGAAGAGGCATGGGAGAAAAACAAGAAGCTTATTGACCAGACACATGCACGCATGACGGGAAAGCCCTTTGAGAAACCCACTGAGGCATTATGGCAAATCTCAAAGATAGACGGATACAAGGAGCTCAAGGACGGCGCGCTAGAGATATATACTAGATTCGCAATGTTTTACAAGAAGGAATATCACTACGGCCTGGCCGTCTTTAAGATAAAAAATACAGTGCCCTATAAGCCGATACCCTCATGGAGACAATACCCTTACAAATCGAGATGGAAGATCTTTGACTACCGCTGGAAGCACATCTCTAAGCCTGAGTATAACAGGAAACTCTTCGCTGGATACCCGAAGGTAAAGTGGTAAGGGATTCCTCTCACATGTAGTAATAGGTAACAAAATTTGTACTGAGTCTGCGTAGGGACAGCCCGCCTGAGGCGGATGGCTGTCCGAAAACTTAACCTGACAAAAATTGAGAGTCGCGGACAGGGATAAATCCTGTCCCTACATTTTTGGTTCGTTTTGGTAGTTTGGCGACAGCCTCTCAAAATTTGTAAAGAGGTAACAGGGGCTATGTTTGGGGGAAGTAGCACTACACGCCTGATTGACTCATATAAGACCGCTCTGGTAAGAAGGGTCTCTCCCTGGGCCTTAAAACAGTTCCTCTGGGTCCTCCCCTTCTTTGTCAAGGACGATCCGACAAAAGAACTTGAGGCCCTGAACTTCGTCCGCCGAGCCGCCCTACGATATCTATACAAGGCATACAGTGGATACACCGTTTGGACCACTATATTTATCCCCTCCGAACTCCTTTACGCAATGGGAGTGACGCCCTTTCCGCTGGAGGTAATCGCTGCAATATATACAAGTTTCGGCCTCGCTCCAAAGTCACTAATAGAGGCCGATTCCCAGGACATACCCACCGATGTCTGCAGCCTCCATAAACTCGCACTGGGTTGCGGCTTCAGGGGCCTGCTCCCAAGGCCGGTAATGCTGGCCGGCAACACCATCCTGTGCGACAGCGGCATGAAGAGCATGAACGTCTGCGAACCCCTAACGGGCAAAGAATGGTTACTATAAACGTGCCTATGGAGGTATCCGACGAGACGGTTCGGTACGTCGCCGTTCAGCTAAAGCAACTCGTGGCGGCCCTAGAGGACGTGACTGGCAGAGGCCTGGACGTGAAGTCCCTTGAGAAAACGTTCGAACACTCAAACAGGACCCGCGAGAAGATACTGGAGATAAACGACTTAAGGACAAACCCAGCCTCACCACTTAAGGGCAGCAGTGCTCTCAACTTCATGCTCCCAAGCCACGTCATACTAGGCACTGAAGATAGCGAGGAATTCTATACACGACTGGCGCAGGAGATAAGGGAGGCCATAGCATCCAGGGAAACTTCTTCTGAGGTCAAAGGCGCAGACGACACCGTAAAAATCCTGTGGCTTGAGGGCAAGCACTACTTCAACTCAGAGCTAATGCCCTCCATAGAAGAGAAACTTGGTGTGAGGATAGTATTCGAGGAGCAGAACAACGTGTACTGGGATGCACTCGATATAAACAAACCCTACGAGAGCCTGGCAAAGAAGCTCATCTCCATGCACTGGAACGGGCCGACAGAGAGGCGGCTCGACATCATCAAACACCTGGCAAGGAGATATCAGGCGGATGGGATAATCGTCTTCTCACAGTGGGGCTGCCGCAGAAACAACGCCCAGGTCCCAGCAATTAAAAGAGAGCTAGAGCGCGAAGGCCTTCCACTGTTGAGCCTTGACGGCGACTACATAGACAAGGGCAACTACATGCCCGGCCAGTTCGCCACCAGGATAGAGGGGTTTTTCGAGATGCTGAGGGGTAAAAAGAAGGCACGCATCGCAACGTAGGTCCCGAGTTGTTTATTAATAATGTAGCTGCCCCATTCATGGGGCGTACGCATAACTAGGTTAAACCTCTTAAAATCCCATTCACCACACCCACTCAAATCCTGCGGTTACGCCCCAATCCACACTACTTCTGCCTTCCGTAAACCAGAAAAATGGTGCGGCATCGAACTCTATTTCATGCCCTCCAATGTTTTTTGTTATGTCAAAAGGGTTTGTCCAATCGAACCCTCCAAGGACTACGTGCCTACGGCGTTTATGTTCAACCTTTTCAGTTCCATATTCAGCCACTAAACGGAAATCTTTGTAGAAGGGTAATGGGTAATCTATAAAAGTGCCAAAAGAGACCTTGACGTCGTTCTTGCCACCTAGTTCCTCCGCCTCGCCTTCCACAAGAAAGTGCATATCAAACCTATCGTATATCTTCCATAGACTTACGGCAAAGAACCCAGGGAGGTTAAATTTGCCTGTCTTACGTCTTTCGCGGGTTGCTGGAAAGTCTAACCCTATCTCACCCCCTATTTGAACGTCAAGTTTGTCTAGTTTCCATGTCTTGAACTCCTGTTTATAGAAGACTGCGAACTCACTAACAGGTTCTATGAGCGTATCATCTCCATCTACTTCTATGGATTGGGCTCTATAATCAAATCCAATCTCTGCGTTCCATGGCAGGCCGTAATCGAGGTCAACCTCCCCTGGGAAATCTATCACCGTTTTTTCGGGTTCATCCGTCCTTTGTCTTTCGGCTACAAACCCAAACTCAAGTTCCCAAAGACCTGGACCTTCCGCATCTGCATCATCTGCTACTGAAAGGGCCTTATTGCCAGGGCCGTGGGGGTTTTTATTGCGTGAATCCCCATTACTACTAGTAGCAATAAAATGTGGCGCACAGGTCTTACCTTACCGTGAGGACGGTATCTTGATCTTCAGGCCTCCCCATGCAATAGGCCGCCACATCCTCAAAGCCCCCGGGGCCGTATTCCTGGGCCTTCTCCTTTATGAGGAGTTCCCGGCCAAGTGAGATTATCTCCCTGCTTCTGATTTGATGAAACTGAAGCTTTGCGGTATTTCCGTTCACATAGAAGGTGCGAAAGGCATGTGGGTACTGGACCGTGGCAGGAGAAGAGATATAGGGAAGTTTGTTTATTACATCAATCTTGGTTACATGGTGATGTCCACTAAGGACCAATTTAACCTTCCGGCTTCCTTCAATAAGGGGCCTAACACGTTCGCTGTTAGCGATTAGGTAATTTTTATCCCATCGGGGGATTTCTTTAGGTGTCCAGGTAGGTAAGAAAAGATGGTGGGTGAGGACTATTATAAATTTACCTCCGTTCCCTTCCAGCCTCTCTTTTAGCCACTGAATCTCTTCCTCCGGCATTGCACCATCATTATGGCCTCTGATAGAGGTATCCAGCCCTAGAACAACTACACCAGGCATTACCTCTACATCCCACCAGAAAGTTCCCTCTCTGAAGCCATGCCCTCGAAAAAGCCTCACAAACTCCTTTTTATCTGTTGGGTCGCCAGGGGGCATGGGAGAGGCCTCTCTGTTGCCAAACTGGATTAGGTAAGGTACTTTGAGGTCTTTCACCATGTCCAGGAATTTGTCCACATCAGGTGTTCCCTTGTCGGTGTTGTCCCAATTGTCTCCACCAAAGAGGATAAAGTTCAAGTCCTTCATAGAATTTATTTGATGGAGGACATCTTCAAAGATTTTCACACTTTCTGCCTTTAGGGCGGCACCGTTCTTTCCTGTTATAGAAAGATGGCTGTCCGTCACATAGGCAAATTTAAACGGCTTTAAATCAGATGGTTCTCCAGTGAGTTTCCCCTCGCCTTTCAGGTGACGGCGGTCGCTATAGCTTATTCCCCTTCCATAATCTCCAGTGCAACCCACTAATCCGGCACATAACAATGTCTTTAAGAACTCTCGACGGTTGAGGCTGCTCATTGGACACCTCCTCTTGCCACTCTCCCCTGGAGAGAAATTCCTTAATCCTTTCCCCCTCCTCACGGGAGACCTTCTCCCGGCAATCCTGTTCTTCCATCATATTGTCAACCACGGCCTGCCAATCGCTGGCACTGTATTCTGTTTTCTCTAAAACCCTCTCCAATGGATGACACAGGGAACATTTTTCCTTGAAGAGGGAGACCGGTTCTTTCGCCTGTGCCTCCAGGGCAAGAACGGTAAGCAACAAGACTATTAAAAGGTACAGCCTCATGCCCTCTTCAAACCTCTATACAGGTATTCAAAGAGTCGGATGCCTTCCTCTAGCAGGGTATTATCCTCGTCATGTAAATCCATCATCCCCTTTAATAGGAGATTAAGCCCCTTCGCCTCCTCCTTACCATATTTACCATCCTTGAGGTCGGCATCGTGGACAATCCTGGCAATCTCCCATGCGGCAGAGTCTTTGATACCAAACCTCTTTATCAGGACCTCCATGGTGCAGTCCTCCCCCTGATGACTGAATTCGACCCCCAACATGTCAAAAGGTATAACCCCGCTAGGAAGCGGGTCTCCTGCCTTTTGAAAAAGGAACTCGGCCTGGGGGTCTATAAACCCCCTTATAAGCCAGGCAGTGGCTAACCTATCCACATGAGGTCTCTTGCGGGTTACCCACTTTTTTCGCCGGAAATCCCCCTTCCTTAGTGGGGCTGGCGCGCCGGGGCGCTGTCTTTGCCTTTTGGACTCTAGAGCCTTGGTGCAACGCAGGAAAAGTTTATTAGCTTCTTTACCCAGCGGGGCGTTGAAGAAGTCTATTTCCACTAAGGTCTTTAGTTTTTTTCCTATATTAGTTAGCTCTTTTTTCAAAACATCTCTCTCGGCAGGTATTTCTTCCTTGCCTCTAGCAATTTTTTTGAGGAGGGATTCGCAGGCCATTATTATTTCATGATAGCCACCATCTCTTGCAGTATTAAAAAGACCGATAATTTCTTTATCCTCCAGGTTCTCTATGCCCTTTGTCTTCACAAGGGTGCCCTCTCCCCCCATGGACTGTATCTCCTGGCTTAGCCATTGGAAGTTCTCGTAAGTCCTTTCTGCTGAAGGGAGGATATAGACGGAGTTCTTCAGAGAGACTGCCCCAAGTTGCCTGAATTTCCGCCAGAGGCTCATTCTTTCCTTAGAGGCCTTTACGGGGAGGCTGTAGATCAATAAAATCCACTCTGTTTTCATGTTATATGTATACAATGTGTAACATATTTAACATAAATTCTAGTTGTAAATCTACGCAATGTCAAATATAATCTTTGCATCGTTACT
>JBHICS010000065.1:0-6411 GCA_046759685.1 Candidatus Brocadiales bacterium
AGACAACTCTGGGGCAATTATCTGTGTGGTCTTGCTGTAGCCGGTAAGCTCCTTGTTCTTGTAACCGCTGATTATGTCGCCGGCCCTGAGCATCTTCAGATTATCGTTCCTCATCAGCAGAGGCAAGTCGGTGAACTGCTTTACAAAGTCCACTTCATACCAATTGTTCTTTATTAAGAGGTTGGCCACGGCCATCATCAAGGCCACATCTGAACCCGGTCTGATAGGCATCCAGTAGTCGGCCTTCTGAGAGGCTGGGCTGTACTCTGGCGAGATGTTTACAATCTTTCCGCCCCTCTCCATAATCTCAATCCACCAGTGGGCATCGGCCATCTTGTTCTCGACCATATTCTTACCACTGAAGACCATCAACTTGGCGTGACGGAAATCGTTCAGGTCAGAATCAAAGGTCTGAACGCCACCTACCATGGGATGCCCTGGACCAAGGTCACCATGCCATGTGTAGTTAGACCAGTTGCGTGCACCACGCTTGCCATCATAAAGGCCCAGCATATTACAGAAGCGGACCATAGTTCCATATATCCGCATTACGCCCAAGAATCCCATGCCTGGCCGTGCCTTTATGCACATTGCCCCACTTCCATGCGTGGCCTCAATCATCTCCTCAGGATAACCCTGTGCTCTCAGCCTATCCATGCCCTCAGGGCCACCATATGTCTCCATCACACGGAGCAGGGTTCTTGCTACAAGGCTGAAGGCATAGTCCCAAGACACCCTTGCCCAGGAGTCACGGCCTCTGGCAAAATACTTCTCCTGATTCTCAGGCAACATTGGATCGGGGAAACCGGCCTCTACCCACTCTATCCACCCCTTTCGAATCATGGGATGTTTTACCCTGTAGGGGCCATATACCCTTCGAGTGATGGTATATCCCTTCAAACATCCCCTCGGGTTCCACATAGGGAAACACTTATTACCGTAAAGATCCTCAGCCATGTGGCTGTCATAGTTCTGTTCTGTCCTGGTAACAACACCGTTTCTCACAAAGGCCCTCAGACGACACTGGTGGGTATCGTTAGGTGCACAAACAAAGGTGAAGCTACGGTCGTACTTATACTGGTCCCTGTAAACGTCCTCCCACTTTCTGTCAGGATAGTGCTCGAGAGGATGTAGAATGTCCTCCTGGGCCTGCAGATGACGTAGGCGGAGGGACGACACCAAAGCTCCACCGGTTGCAACACCCGTGTATTTTAAGAAGTCACGTCTGGAAATCTGCATTTTTTTCCTCCCTAAAAACTAAATAACATTAGGTAGTTCGCCAGTTGGACGAATCGCCTAAAGGTCTTTGTCTTAAAGTTTGAGCCTGTACCATGTAGAAATTGCCTTCTGGCCGTTCCTATCTCCCATCGATCCCTGCCACAATGCAAAGGATACAGGTATAGTGGAACCTTTTTTGAAACCGATATCCTTTGACTCTGAAGAACTAAGGGGTCTCTTAAAGAGCACGCGCCAGGTGCCCCAGGATTGGTGCACATCGGTACATGTGTGTCTGTTCTTAATGAAGACACCCTTACCCCTAACATTCTGACCTGTCTCTCCCTGTGTGGTTAGGCTACCAAATGTAATGGAGTTGAGGTCTTCTACAGGAGACTGGCGATGCTCCTGTGAAAAGAGGTTACCCACTGCGCGCCCTGACATATAGACCTTATCCTGCAGCTCTTTAGGATGGTAATATGTGTCAACATGCATCCCTGGATATATATGCCTCATTTCCACATAGTGTCCATCGTCATGTTGCCAGTCGGCCTTCCAGTGCCAGATATTCACCGGAAGGTCTTTGCCAGTCCTCTTTTTCGAGTTACCCATACCGATGAACGGAAACTCATCTGTGAGCGAGAACTGCACGGCACAAGCATCTCTATAAGTCTCGTTCTTCTGGTTTACAAAATCCTCATCGTCGTCGTCCCACTCCAGCAGAACGGCTAGCTCTTTATCTGTCTTAAATGCCCTTACCCTTACGTGCATAGGGATTATCTCTGGTTGGAACAGTTCGTTTAAAGGTATCTCATAAACCTTGGCATCGTCCCAGACCTTATCGTATGGGTCATCAACCGGAATATTTTTGTCTGTAGAGTCGGCTGTTATGGTTGAGTCCTGAGGAAGAGGTACTACCTTTACCTCCGGATCCTTAAGGGAAAGCACGTACTGCACCACCAACCAGCGGTCCTCATCGCTCATCTGCTCCCCAGAGAAGGCGGGCATAGGTGTGCCCGTCAGACCGGTGGCAAACCTGGTGTATATGTCTTTTGGGGTATTCCCACCCTTAAAAACGCCAGTGGTAAAATCTCTCACCTTTATAGGACGACCCCAGTCATCTTCCTGCTCTGCAGCTGAAGGGCCGTCACCCTTGCCAAGCCTGCCGTGGCATTTTACACAGCCCAGCTTCTCATCTTCGTATACGATCTTGGCCTTCTTAAGCGTCTCTGGAGTAAAAGAAGGTTGCGAAGACACCGTTATGGGTGTGGGGGTGCCACGAAGCTCAAAAAGGTTGTACGTCATGTCTTCATCTTCGTCATAAAAAACGGAAATGGTCTTTACATACGCAATGGCGTTTCTACGTTCGTCCTCCGGAATGTAATTAAAGGCAGGCATTGAAGACCCTGGTATGCCGTTGGTTACGGTCTTGAGTAGGTCGTCATCAGTAGGCATCTGCCCGGTGGGGGTGGAGCGGAGTGCAAACTTACCTGCTGTAAAATCCCTGGGCTTGGGGTAAAGAAATACGGCGGCTACACCCTTGCCGTCACCCTTCTCGCCATGGCAGCCCAGACATCTCTTCTGGTATGCTGCCTTACCTGCCTCTGCATCGCCACTTGCGTAGCTCTTACAGGGACTGCCAAGGCCTACCCAAACAAACAACCCCAATGAAATACAGACACCTAGCGCCTTCCTTAAATACATCATGAGGACCCTCCTCTTTCCCACATTTAAATTTTAGGTGCTGCTCCCCTTATTAAAGGAGAGAGCTTGTGTTCCTCAATTGCCTGATTTAACACCCTCAAAAGTGTATCGTTTCCAGCCTCGGCCTGCTTCTCAACACAAAAGAAGGCACCCTCTTCTGTGCAATCCAATAAAGTCTCTGTGGTCCAAGATGTGGAGCTCATTACTACGGGGATATTGGGCGAGATATCCTTAATCCTCTGCAAGATATCCAACCCTGAAAGCCCACTGCCTACCTCCTCATCGACTATAATAGCTGCAAATTCGCCTTCTTCTTTCAAGGCCTGAAGGCCAATACAGCCATCTTCCGCCGCTACCGGCCGATAGCCCCCTTTATATAGTAGGGATTTTATTCTTTCAAGTGATTCCGTATCGGAATCAACCACTAAAACCTTCTCACCCATATAACTCTAAACCAGTCTAATACACAACTTAACCCAAAGCTCGGCCTCAAGCTAATCGGCCGAGAGGGATAATAAGCAATTGCCATACCATTTATGATGCGCCTTTTTCCTTACCAATAAAAGCGCAGACGCTACATATCGTATTGACAATAAAACAATTATAGAAGAAGGGATATTCGGCATATTAAACGGTGACCAAAGCAAAGGAAGGGGATTGTGTTGCGCACAATTCACAACAGAGCGCCCGCCACACATAAGTTCAAATATTTGCAGAGCTTACGCATGTACCCTTTGGTATACACCGTTGTGTACCCAAGTGTGCGTATTTTTACTTGGAGGTAGCCTGCGGAATCGAATCTCTCATGTTGAGTATATCCTCTGACAGCCCCAGTTTCTTGATTATGCGGTGCAAGGCGGTCCTTGTAATACCACTCTTCTCGGCCGCCATGGTTATATTACCATTGCACTTGCTAAGGAGGCTCGTAAAATACTCCCTCTGAAAGCGCCTGAATACCTCCTCTTTTGCCTTATCGTATGTAACGTTGCTAAAGCCTTCAGCCTCTGCAAGCCAAGGAACCTGCTCATGGCCAAGGACTATGTCCGTTGCCTGGATATCGTGGTCCTCAGCCACCAAGATAGAGCGCTGGATTACATTTTCCAATTCCCTCACATTGCCAGGCCAATCATACCCCATAAGCCTCCTAAGTGCTCCTGGGGTCAAGCTATTTTGCTCACCATTTTCATTCCACTTCTCTAGGAAGTGGCTGGACAGAAGTGGAATGTCTTCCTTCCTCTCCCTGAGAGGTGGTACATGTATCCTCACCACATTGAGCCTGTAATAAAGGTCTTCCCTGAAATTACCCTCTTTTATGGCCTTTTCCAGGTCTATATGGGTGGCAGCTATAAAGCGCACATCTATCCCCATGGGATCAGTAGCACCCACAGGGGTGACCTCCATCTCCTGAATAACCCTCAACAGCTTGCTCTGGAAGGCCAACGACATACTGCCTATTTCGTCCAGAAATACGGTCCCCTGGGAGGCTTGAACAAGGAGCCCCTTTTTATCAAAGTCGGCGCCCGTAAACGCGCCCTTCTTATATCCAAACAGCTCTGCCTCCAACAGGTTTTCGGGGAGTGCGGCAGTGTTTATCCCCATAAAACGATTCTTTGAGCGCGGGCTGTGCTGGTGTATGGCCCTTGCGATAAGCTCCTTGCCTGTACCACTCTCGCCATGAATGAGTATAGATGCCTTGGAATGCGCCACCTTCTTTATGGTCTCGAATACCTCTTGTATCCTCCAGTTACGACCTATTATATTCTCAAATGCGTAGCTCTTATTTACCGTCTCGCGGAGATATTCAAGCTCCTCGTTTAACCTCTTTTCCTGAACGGCCCGTTGGACCACAATTAGCAGCTCGTCGTTGTTAAATGGCTTAGTAACATAGTGATACGCCCCTTTTTTCATGGCCTCTATGGCAGACTCGATAGACCCGAAGGCCGTCAGCAGTATGACCTCTATCTTAGGGCGATATTCCTTCACCTTTTCCAGCAGTGATATACCTCCTATTCCCGGCATGCGGATATCGGTTATTACCACATCCACCGGGTTCCGCATAATGTACTCTATGGCCTGCTCCCCCGAAGAGGTAGTCATTACCTCCACGCCGATCTCAGTCAAAACAAGGGCAAGCCCTCGGGCTATATCCTGCTGGTCATCTACTATTAAAATGTAGGGTTTAGTAACTAAACGCTTATCTTCCATAGTTTATGCAAGTCCCACAGGTTTTCCTGCAGGTGCTTCCTCCAATTCACTAACGTCTTCCTTTAAGGGCAAGAGGATGGTAAATTGGCTCCCCTTCCCCTCTTCACTATCCACACTTATTGTACCGCCATGGCCCTCCAATATATTCTTACAGGTGGAAAGCCCAAGACCCGTTCCCACACCCTCTGGTTTAGTGGTGAAGAAGGGCTCAAACAGCCTGGACAAATCACTCGTCGAGATTCCTATGCCCGTATCCTTAAACACAATACGAAGGTTCTTGGCGGAATTATTTTCGCTGTACATCTCTGTCACCACTGTCAGCCGCCCACCCATTTCCATTGCCTGAATTGCATTTATCGCAAGGTTCATAAATACCTGACGCAACAGGTCTGGGTCACCTTCATATTTAAGAAGGCTCTCGTCCAGGTTGGTCTCTAGTGTAATCTCCTGTTTCTCCATTAGCGGTTTACACATGAAGAGCACATCCTTAACGCATTCGTTAATATTTATACTCTTTCGATATGTCGGCGCCATCCTGGCGTAAGTCAGGAGGCCCTGGATTACCTTTTTGCATACGTCCGTGTTTCTCCTGATAGTGTCAAGATAATCGCGAAGGGGCTCACCAGGCGAGACCTTCTTCATTGCTATCTGTGTAAACATGGAAATAACCCCCAGGGGATTATTCAACTCATGGGCGATTCCTGCTCCCAGCTTCCCGATGACAGTCATCTTCTCTTGGTGCATCAGCTTACGTTCCATTTCCTTCCTGTCGGTAATATCACGACTTACAATAACTTGTCCCAGGTGCCTGCCCTCGGAGTCATTTATGGAAGAACAGGTGCTCTCGTAAACCCTCCCCCCAATCGTCAGTGTCCGGGAGAAGTCGTGGGAATCGCTCTTCTTAAATAACTCCAGGCGTTCTTCCGGGCCCTTAGGAGCACTAACAGGGTAGCAGTCCACCAGCGCCGCATCCTTGATATCGGCGGCAGAGGCGTTATAAAAGGCAACCTTGCCATCGGGGTTCAAAAACACAACCCCCTCCCTCATGCACTCTATGACAGCACGCCACTTGTCCTTTTCCACGCGCAGGAGTTCCTCTTGTAAGGCCCGCAGCCTCCTGCTACGCTCTCTTAGCCTGGTCGCGACAGCACCAGTAAGGTAGGTGGAAATAAGTAGTGTGAGGACAAAGACAAAGAAGGTTACAGTCAAATAGACCGGATTCTTCCACAACTCAGGCGCCATTATGCCCGTAAACGGGTTATGGTGCAGAAGCATGCAATGGTGTGT
>JBHICS010000066.1:0-6354 GCA_046759685.1 Candidatus Brocadiales bacterium
GAAGCCCTGCTTGGACTGCATCCTCTGGTGGGCCTGATGCATAAAGGCCTCCAGGCGGGTTTGCTCGTTGGTCTCTTCCTGACCGTCAAAGGCCATCTTTATGATTGGGATGCCATCGTGGTCTTTCTGGAACCTCTCAAGTAATGCGTTGACCACCGTTCCTGGCATGCAGTGGAATGGCACCATGTTTATTATACCGTCCATCCCATGTTCGGCATACTCCACGGCCCTGCCCATGCTGAGGATGGCCTCGCCCCTGAAGGACGGATGCAGGTATTTTTTTCCCTTCTGGATGACATCCCAGGAGGGTGACTCCCTGTAGAAGTGTCTTATGTGTCCGCGGAAGGGCCTGGCCCTCTTGAAGGCCTGCCACCGCTGGATTATGTCTGTTATCAACTCCTTAAGATAGGCCCCCCACTTTCGCTCCCTGACACAGTCCTCTCGCCGGCAGTATCCTATGTAGTTTATCCACTCCTCGAACGGGGGCAGGATTGCCTCACCGCCTAACTCTTCAATGCGCCTTACCACGAAGCTGTTAGAATATGCACAGCTTCGTACGTATACCTCACCTATAATCCCTATGAGGGGCTTTTGAACGCTTCGGTCTATTGGTATGTCTAGAAAGGCGTCTCTGGCCCTTTGCGCCACTCTGAGCAGGTCTTTGCCCTTTTCCGTCCAGTCGGCACCCATATGCAGGTAACGTTCATATACGGCGTCGCATTGACCCTTGTTGAGTTCGTATGGACGCGTCTCTCTCAGCAGCCTCTGCAAGTAATCGACCAGTAGGATGCCCTGCCATGCAAGCTTCTTGAATCCCGTCCCCAGGCTCTGCATGTTCTTCTGGTACTCCTTGTCCTGGTCGAGGGTAATTACAGGTACGTCTTTGAAGCCCAGGTCGTCGAGCACCATGCGGTGGAACCTGTTGTATTGTCCGAAGCGGCATGGCCCATAAGCCGTAGCCATAAAGAAGGCACTATGGTTGCGGTCGAAGCCATCACTCGCGGCCTTTTTCACAATATCACCTATGGTCAGGATGGCGGGATAGCATTCCTTGCCAGAGGTGAATTTACGGCCTATGTCCAGGCTCTCTTTGTCTGGCATCGGTAGTGCCTCGGCGTCCATTCCGCAGGCACTCATGGCGGCGGCCATGGCATATACATGGTCGTCCATATACGGGATGAAGACCGTGCGTTTGGTACTGGCACTATCTGTCAGGCTTGCTGTAACCGGTGGGACGTGCGAATATTCTGCACCCTTCCTGACGTTCTTTAGACTATCAAGATATGCCTCGCAGCGCGTTATGACACCGGCGTCGGCACTGTGCTCGTCTATCTCTATGGTAAGCTGTGGCTTGTGGGACAATTCCTTTTCAAAATACTTCAGTATAAAGGCGTCAGGACCGCAGCCGAAATTGGTTATATATAGTGGAAATAGCCTGCTATCCCTACCAACGTGCCTGGCCGCAGCTATAATCTTTTGCCCGGACCTCCAATACATATGCGGATATTCCTCTGCAATCTCTTCCACATCCAGCGGCAGGAAGTCCATCGGTATGGCAAGGACGCCGAGCTCTCGGAGCTTGTCCGGGATATTCAGGTTTACTCCATTGTCACAGGAGTTGTAGGTCCTTCCTACTATTACAACTGCCATATCGTCCTTTCCAAGGTTCTCAAGTATCTCCTTGCCGCGTTTAGCAAGGGTATCATAAAATCTCTGCTGTGACTCAAGTGCTGTAGCGATAGCCTTCTCTACACGCTCACCTACTTGGCCGATGTCTCTGGCTATCTCACGGAATATATTCTTTAGGTGTTCTTCGCCCCATTCCAAGTGGAATGCAGGTTGAAGCACCTTAAATTGTCTGCCGTTTCCGTCTAACTTTATCGCTGAGCGGACCATATAAGGAAGACCCTGCACGTACGGACACAAGTAAGAGTGTACCAGCTTTGGACTGGCGTTGGGGAAGTTAACCACACTGGGTATAAATAGGAAGTCAATCTCTTTATCTACCATGTCTATTATGTGTCCGTGAGCCGCCTTTATGGGGAAGCAGGTCTCAGCGGCTATGTTTTCTACACCTTCTTTTATTAGCTCCGGGTTGGTTGCGCTCGATGTGACCACCTCGTAACCTAGTTCCGTGAAAAAGGCCTTCCACATAGGGAATAGTTCAAAGAACATATTTGCCCGAGGAATACCCACCTTCAGGCCATTAGGTGCGTCGGGCTTGTCCTTGGGATAGGACTTGAACAGGGCGTCCATGCGCTCTCTGAATAGCCTGGGAATTCCCTTACCCCTCTTCTGCTTTCCTGAGTCTTCGTACTTTCCGCACCTGTCGCCGTAGTACAAAGGTTGTTCGCCCGTAATCTCTACCTTCTTCACTGTGCATATGTTGGAACAATCCCTGCACACAAAAGACCCTATTTCGCAGCGCCGATTGCGGAGGTCAAAGCCCTTAAATCTGGATTTATCCCAGTTCTTTTCCTCCATAGCAATTATGGCGGAGCCTATTGCGCCCATGCAGTCGTGGTGTGACGGTACAGTGACCTTTTTGCCCGTAACCTCCTCGAAGGCGGCCTTGACTCCCCTATTATATGCTACACCTCCCTGGAACAATATGTGCTTACCAACCTTCCTGCGCTCTACCACGCGGTTAAGGTAGTTCTGTACAATGGAGTAACTAAGACCTGCCACCAGGTCTTTCTTGGCAGCTCCCTTCTGTTGGTGGTGTACAATGTCTGATTCCATAAACACCGTGCACCTTTCGCCCATGCTGCATGGACCACAGGAACCTAGGGCCTTGTCGCCAAATTCCTGTTTGATGGCTATGCCGAGCCTTTCAGATTGTTCCTCCAGGAAGGAGCCTGTACCTGCAGCACAGACCTTATTCATGGCAAAATCCACAACGGCACCGCTTTCAAGCCTGACGTATTTCGAGTCCTGACCGCCTATCTCAAAGATAGTATCTACGTCTGGGCAGGCGTTTACGGCCGCCCTGGCATGCGCAGTAATCTCGTTCTTTGTAACGTCCGCACCTATATAATCCCCGGTTAGGTAGCGCCCGGAGCCTGTCGTGCACACCCCCTTTACGTCCACACTGTCGCCAATCTCCAGTCCCACCTCAAAAAGCCCTTTTGTAACGGCCTCAAGGGGTCTACCTGCCGTCATTAGGTATCGTCTTGCTAGTACGTTCCTGTCCTTATCAATAACAACTACGTTGGTGCTTATTGAGCCCACGTCAACCCCCACAAAGGCCTCGACCCTGCCGTTGCCATTAATGGGCTTACAGTGGGTTATGATATCATAATTGTCCCCTTTTAGTCCCTCGAGTATCGCTATCTCACTCTTGCGGTTCCTTAGATATGACTCCAGTGCGCCCACGCCCTTAAAACTTAGGTCTTCTCCCTTCTCCATAAGCATTAGCACGGCACCAACGGCGCCCAAAGAGGCGAAATGCCTTGGTATAACCAGCTCTCCCGGCTTAAGTTCGAGGACGTCTTCAAAGGCTTTTATCATGCCTTTATTAGCGGCAACGCCGCCTTGGAAGGCAATGGGCCTTGCCAGTTCCTTGCCTTTGGCAATGGCGCTCTTGAAGTTCCTGGCCATTGCATAGCACAGGCCGGCGAGGATGTCGTGTACGGGGGAGGCCTCCTGTTGGAGGTGTATCATGTCAGACTTGGCAAAGACACTGCAGCGGCCGGCTATCCTCGGTGGGTTTTTGGATTTTAGCGCCAGTTCCGCAAACTCATTCTCGATGGAGATGCCAACCCTGGAGGCTTGCTGGTCTAGAAACGAACCGGTGCCTGCGGCGCACATTGTATTCATAGAGAAATCGGCCACCTTTATCTGTCCGATCGTGTGGTCGTGCTCCAGGAGCATCAATTTTGAGTCCTGGCCGCCAATCTCTATAACACTACGTACCTCTGGGTGAAAGGTGGCAGTGCCCTTACTCTGCGCTACCACTTCGTTTACGAAGTATATACCAAATATCTCGGAGAGAAGCTTACCGCCAGAACCAGTGCTAGCCATACCCTTTATCTTTTCCCTGGGGATACGGCTGTAGATACCTCTCAAGACCTCTAGAGCCGTCTCTAATGGCTGTCCATGTGTTCGGATGTAGTGTTCTTCCAGTACCTCTTTTTTAGCATTTACGACTACTACCTTTAGACTGACCGAACCGATGTCTAGACCAATGTATTTCTTCTCTGTCATGCCGCTCCTCAATGAAAAAGATACAAAGGTTATCCACTACACTAAGTTGCTACTACATGCAAGAAAAGAATACCCTGTCCTAGGCTGTACTATGCCAGCTCTTCGGGGTGGGTAATCCTACCTGTGACGGCTGATGCGGCCGCTACAGCAGGGCTGGAAAGAAAGACCTCGCTCTTCGGGTGGCCCATCCTGCCAGGAAAATTGCGGTTTGTGGTTGCCAAGCACCTCTCACCCTCTGCGAGTATTCCCATATGACCACCGAGGCAGGGTCCGCAGGTTGGTGTCGAGACAGCTGCCCCAGCACTGACAAATATCTCCATTAAGCCTTCACTTACTGCCATACGATAGGTCTCCTGTGTGGCAGGAAAGACGAGGAGCCTCACAGACGGGTGTACCTGCCTACCCTTAAGTATCTGGGCTGCTATCCTCAGGTCTGTTATCCTGCCATTTGTACAGGAACCTATGACCACCTGATCAATCTTTGTGTCAGAGACCTCCTCTACCGGACGGGTATTTGAGGGTAAACTAGGCAGGGCCACCTGTGGAGAGATCTTTGATGCATCGTAACGACGTGTCTCAATGCTGTCAGGACTGCCGTTGGCATAATAAGGCCTGTAATCCCTCTTTGCTCGATCCCTTACATACTCCTGCGTTTTGTCATCTGTTGCAATGATCCCGGTCTTTGCGCCTGCCTCTATCGCCATGTTGCACATCGCAAAGCGGTCGTCCATGGGCAGCGATGAGATGGTGGAACCCGTAAACTCCATAACCTTGTATAATGCACCATCCACCCCTATATCCCCGATAACGTGCAAGATCAAATCCTTTCCTGAGCTCCAGCGTGGCAGTTTACCGTCGAAGATGAATCTTGTCGTCTCCGGCACCTTCAACCATACCTTGCCTGTGGCAAAGCAAGCAGCGAGGTCGGTGCTGCCAATCCCGACGGCGAAGGCGCCGAGGGCACCATAAGTACACGTGTGAGAATCCGCTCCTATTACGAGGTCTCCTGGCAGTACCAAGCCCATCTCAGGTAAAAGTGCATGTTCTATTCCCATCCTGCCTATCTCAAAGAAATATTCAAGATGATGTCTCTCTGCAAACCGTCTCAGTATCTTTACCTGCTCCGCAGAGGCAATGTCCTTATTAGGCGCAAAATGGTCTGGTACCAGCGCTATTCTTTTGCTGTCAAATACATTGTCGATACCTGCTTCCTCGAACTCTTTTATGGCTATAGGAGCAGTGATGTCGTTGCCCAGGCAAAAGTCCACCTCCGCATACACAAACTGTCCGGCCTGGACCTCGGACTGTCCTGTATGTGCCGCAATAATCTTTTCTGCCAACGTCATTACCATAATTCTGCACTACGTGAACAACTAACTCTTTAAGAAGATTTACTAGTGAGACCTTACCGGATTGTAGGAAGGGAGAGACCCGTCCGTTGTTTCAGTTATTAAAAAAGCGACTTCTGTAACTCTTTACAGATAGTGGGTCTCGTATATATGACTTATGGCACTCTGAGCACAAATCAAAACGGAGGGTCTTGTATTCCATATCCTCTTCATCCTCAGGTGCTTCCTCTAATTCTCTTTCCTCTTCGAGATTGAACCCTGCCAAGCCGTCCCCAGTCCCATCGAACTCCTCGCTTTCCTCCTCGGACTCGTCGGTGGGATACACCTCTATTTTTACCACGTATCTCAATTCCTCCTCTGGACGTATCGGCTTTCCACACAGATCACAAGAATAATGTATCATCCATTATCCTCCTTGTCCCCACCGAAATTTGTGCGGGAACAAAAGATGAGAACGCACGCGCCACTTTGCTGGTCTAAATACACCTAAAACAAGAATTTTATTTTTATAATTAATGATTGTCAAGAACAAAAGACTGCGCATGTTCTTAATTACCCGGTGCACCATCCGATACAGGCAGCATTAGGCATAAGATAGAGGTCTATAGCGTCGACACGAAGTTGATTGGAACTTGCCTTTCAATAAAGTGATTTGCCCTTTAGATAGAACCTCATCCCTGGCCCGCCCAGGTCTTTATGGGCCTAATTGCAGTTAATTAAACCCTGCCCCTCAGGTTTCCTTGACAAACTTTTAAAAGAAGGTATAATTAAAATTTCTACACTATATCGGCGCTACCTT
>JBHICS010000067.1:0-6354 GCA_046759685.1 Candidatus Brocadiales bacterium
CTGCCCTGTAGGAAAGGAAGAGCTTGCATAAATAAGTATTTTGCAGGGCATGTCAAGACGCACCCTACATTAGTTGCACTACTCACGGCTCCCCTTCCAGCCACTTACATCGTTGCCCATTTACCACATTAAATTTTATCTTTGCCAAAGGGCCAATCAATTATAAAATAAACTCTTTCCGTAAGGGAATAAAATGTATCCTCGAAGACGAACTGAGGTGTCATTTCTTACTTATAAGCGAACCACAGGAGATTTGGTTGCACTTTACAACAGACTGTCATGTACACATGCGCTGGTCGGCTTGCGCCGACCCGGTTAATATAGAGGACTATGTAAGTCACGCCCGCAAGCTGGGTATCGAGTGCTTCGCCATTACGGACCATAGCAATGACATATACTTCGATGGTGACGACAAACAGGGGCTGAAGTGGAAGCTGGGACCCTCGGAGATTTACGAAGCAATCAAGAAACGTTCGCACTGGATGGACAAATACATATCATATGTCGAGCAATACAGAGATATGGGCGTACGGGTCGGCATAGAGCTGGAACAGATGCCGCTAAGCGGTGACTTTATTTTCGACTGGGAGTACAGGGAGAAATTCGATGTAGTGATAGGCTCCGTGCACAGCGTGCCCTCTATAAGGAAGGGTGCGGTAACGGATGCAGATTCCGCAATGGAGGAGTTTCTTTCGCTCACACTCAAGGCCCTGGAACAGGATATAGACATTCTGGCCCACCCCACAAGGAGTCTTCGAAGGGCCGGCATCACTGTACCTGAGAGCTTTTATGACACCATCATAGACAGGGCCGTTGCCAGGGGAGTTTCTCTGGAGATAAACTCCCACTCCCAGGACCCGGAACCAGAGTTCCTGCAAAGGTGCATTAATATGGGTGCAAAGCTTGCCCTGTGCACAGACAGCCATTCCCTCAGTGAATTTGGGGATTTCTCCTTCCATAGGAAATTGTTGAAAGATGTGGGGCTGAACGGCGATGCCGTAAGGGACCAATGCTTTGCGCTATTAGATTAGGAGAGAAGAAATAGGGTCGTAAAAATATGACGAGGAAATAAAAAAGGGAGCCGAAGGTGTACTTTTTGTTGCCCTAAAAAACTCCTTTCATTACTACATTTACTACTAACTACATTTACTACTACTTATTCGGATCTTTTACCCACATACCCTTTGCTGGGCAGTGGTTAACAAAAGACATACAGGGTACACCTTTAGCTCCCGTATTCAGGATCAAAAGAAGTTTACCACACTTTCCGGATTTTGCAAATTTTTCTAGACCAAGACCTCTAGAAATAAGGCCACCAGGTCATATCGTCTCAGGGGTTAAGTTGTGTCGTAGGCACACTTTGACTGAGGCGAGACCTATTGGTTTTCACAGGTTTTCAGACTATGAGGAGGACCGACCCTGTATCAGTGGATGATTATTTCTATCTTGTGGTTTTGTGTATTTTCAGGATGTACATTTGAAGTCAGAGACCACATAAACAGCGGCTCAAACTATCTGGAGTTGGGCAAGGTAGATGAGGCAATAAAAGAATTTAAAAGGGCCCTGGGAATAAATCCAAGGAACGTTCATGCGCATATCCACCTGGGGCATGCCTACGAAAAGAAGGGTATGGTAGACGAGGCTATTGCTGAGTATAAGGAGGCCCTGTCGTACAGTCCACGCTCGGCCAATGCTCATGCCTCGCTGGGCCTGGCATATGCCAGGAAGGGGATGCTTGACGAGGCGATAGCTGAATACAAAAAGGTATTAACCACCTACCCCCGTTTCGCAGAGCCTCATTACATGATGGGACTGGCCTTAGGGGAAAAGGGGATGCTTGACGAGGCAATTGCATCTTTCAAAAGGGCCGTCCAGATTGACCAAGACTACACCGAGGCGCATTTATATCTGGCACTGGCGTATGACACAAAGGGCGACACCGAAGGGGCTATTACAGAATTTGAGAGGGTCCTTGAACTCAGACCCCATGACGCTGTCGCCAGTGTCAGCCTTGCGGAGACATACATGAACCTTGGTCTGGAGTATGAGCAAAAGGGCCTGTTGGATGAGGCAATATTTAATCTGAAAAAGGCGACGGAGATAAGCCTGGCACTGATAGACGCCCATATGCACTTGGGCAAGATATACGTGGAAAAAGGAATGTTGCAAGAGGCCATCTCCGAATATCAACAGGTAATTAGCCTTAGCCCGAAGTTTGCAGATGCCCACAAGGAACTGGCCTCTGCTCTGAAGAAGGCAGGACTACACCACATGGCAGAGACGGAGTCAGAAATATACAGAAATCTAAAGAAAAGTACAGAGGAGTGATTTTCTGTTATTCCTTCTAATAGGTCCTTTTTGCGCGCAAATCTCTTGACTTTTACAGAAATGTCGACCATAATCGCAAAAATAATACCCAGGATGCCGATATGGTAAGGCTAAGTCAAATAAACCCACCCCGAAAGATTTTGTCCAAAAGCTCTTGTGTCTCGTTGCTTTGTTTGTCTTTATTGCTGTGTTTGCCTTATCTCTGGAACACTTGATGGACGAGTCCACCTAAAGGGCCTAGGGTTCATTTGAATTTGAGCGTCTCAAAAAGGGCGCGGAGCAGTACAAAGGCAATAATTACAGAGAAGCACCTGGAAATTCTTTGGGGCCTTGAAGAGATTTCCTTTTGTTCCATAATATTTACTGAATCTGTGGGGGCATTTAGGGTTTTCTATGGCACAGTCACCTTATGCACAAGTAGCATCTAACAAAGCACTTACGGGAATCTCTCATGATTAGCGCGTTCAGGACAGTGAAGGGCAGGTTAATCCTCTTCTCGCTTTGTATCTCCCTTATACCCATAGCAGTAATCACAATGATATATAACCTCAATGCAACTATTACCATGAAGCACCAGATACTGCAGGAGATGACAGCAATTGCAGAGTCAAGAAGGCTTCACATCATGTCAATCATGCAGGCAAAAGAGGAGCGAACCAAAGACTTCGGCTCTGATGGGTTCATAAGAGACAACCTTGAGGCAATCGTCCGTGGTGGATATCTTAAAGACGATACCGTTGTCAGCCTAAACAAGCACCTCTTGATGAACATGAAGCCTTTGGACACCCATATTGTGGCAATGGCCATATTGGGCCTTAATGGAAAGATCATCACATCCACCAATGATAAGATAATTGGGCGGAACGTGGCCGGATGGAATGAATTTATGCAAAGCCTGCGTAAAAGATACAGTGAAACCTACATTGGGCAGCCCCACCACTTCCCTTACCTGGGTGTAAACAGCACATTTATCTCTTCTCCCATTATTTCCAGGAAAGGTGTTGTGCCATTAGGTGTCATTATAACTGCATATAACCTGACTGCCTTAAATGAGGTTACAACCAACCGTGCGGGCTTGGGTGAGACCGGAGAGGTCTATCTAGTCAACAGGGACCGGTTGATGCTTACTGAGTCGCGGTTTATAGATGATGCACCCCTCAACCAGGTGGTGGATACCGAGCCCGTTCACAGGTATATCAATGGTGAAAAAGAAATGAGCGGCATATATACAGGTTATGGTGATGTGTCCATAGTCGGCGCCTCGGCATATATACCCGAATATGACTGGGTACTTTTGGCAGAGGTACATAAGAAAGAGGCCTTTGCGCCATTAAAGATGTTGAGCATCGTTGCACTGATAGTAGGGCTTGTTGGTGCGGCTGCGGTCATTAGTGTGGGAATTGTCTTTGCCTCTTCAATGTCAAAGCCTATCAATAGATTAAAGAGTGTAACAGACAGATTTACAGCAGGAGACCTTGCGCAGAGGGTCGAGATAACTAGTAATGATGAGATAGGCGCCCTTTCCCACAGTTTTAACGCAATGGCCGAGCGGATTTCTAAAGAGCACAGTCAACTTAAGAAAGCACAGCTTGCGATGGTCCTCAAGCTATCAGAAGTTGCAGAAAAGAGGGACCCTGAAACAGGAGCACACCTCAGGAGGATAAGAAGCTACTGCTCAATATTGGCAAGAGAACTTGGTCGCAGTGAAAAATACAAAAATGTTATTAATGAGGGATTCATCAGACAAATCGGTGATTTTTGTCCCCTTCACGATATAGGCAAGGTAGGAATTCCTGATAGTATCTTGCTGAAACCCGGGAGATTGACTGATGAGGAACGTGACGTGATGACTAAACACGCCCTGATAGGTGGCGAGATACTGCATGGAATAGACTATCTAAAGATGGGCAAGGACATTGCCATGCATCACCATGAGAGATGGGACGGCAATGGTTACCCGATGGGGCTCTCTGGGGACGAAATTCCACTGGCTGCAAGGATAGTTAGCGTCGCCGAGTTCTTTGACGCCCTCACCACAAAGAGGCCCTATAGGGATGCAACATCCATTAAGGATGCCGTAAGAATTATTAAAGAAGAACGAGGTAAGGCCCTTGACCCGGAAATAGTGGATGTTTTCTTAAAAAAGCTGGAAGACTTTGTAATTATACAAACTAAGCACAAATAGACTTAAACATTTACTATTTATTTTCTTTTAAGGCGGGCAGTTTTCCTATCAACATTTCTCCTGCGATTATACTAGTTAGCCTTCGCTAAATACTGTTTAAAGGCATCGTAGCCCGATTTGTCGAAGAGGACAAAGTAAACCTTCTCCAGACTGCTCTTCCAACCTTTTAGATGCTCAAGCACGGTATTTATCATCAACTCCGCGCACTTTCCGACTGGAAAGCCGGCTACACCCGTACCGATAGCTGGAAAGGCAATCGTCTTCAGCTCCTTTTCGTCTGCCCTTAAGAGTGAATTTTTTGTGGAGTTAACAAGTGATTCACTGGTAGTAAGAGGGCCCCTGAGCACCATACTTGCAGCGTGTATAACGTGTTTGGTCTTAAGATTGCCGCCGTTAGTAATGGCTGCCTCCCCAATGGGTATGGGACCAATCTTGTCACACTCTTCTTGTATAGAAGGGCCGCCCTTGCGCCTGCCACCCCCCCGCCTAGTATAAGGTCGTTGTTTGCTGCATTTACGATGGCGTCAACGTCCATCTCAGTAAGGTCGCCCTGTTCAACTATTATCTTCTCCTTCATGGCTCCTCCTGCCTTTCTGGTCGATGTAGTCCTGCAAGATGAGTTGTGCAGAGATTTTGTCGGCCCTCTCCGTCCTCTTTTTCCTGGAGAGCCCTCCTTCCTTCATGGCCCTATGGGCCCTGACCGTGCTCAGCCGCTCGTCCACAAGGTGCACAGTTTGCGGAAAACGCCTCTTTAGTTCATCCACGAAGGCGAGCACCTCCTGCGCACCCTCCCCGAGTGTATCGTCCAGCTTTTTGGGAAGACCCACCACTATCTCATCTATCCCCCACTCCTGGATAACACCGGCAAGCACCTCCATATCATGCTCAAGATCCCTGCGCTGGAGGGTCGGCAGCCCCTGGGCTGTAATACATAGTGGATCGCTTATCGCCAGGCCAATCCTCTTCTTGCCGTAGTCTATACCAAGTATGCGCATATGCTATCCCGCTATCGCAGTCAGTACAATCCCCGTCCCCACGGGGACAGTAATATTATCGTCCCTTATTGGAAGTGACTCGATTAAAGAAGACACAAGGGCAGCAACTACGGCCGCTGCTAGGGGAAAGTAGAGCACCGAACATAGGCAAGCCACCATGAAGGCCGCTGCGGAGCCCTGGACGCTTTTTGAAATATTGTATGGTATGCGCACTGTGCCCCTTGCCCTTCCCACCAGTGTGGCTGCGCTGTCAGCAAATGCAAGGATTAGTATAACCGCTGCTGCCACCTCATATGGAAAAATAGTAAGAGAGACTACTATTCCCAGGGTGAGTGTAACGGGTGCTGAGACAAAGTGCCGCCACTCCTCCTTTCGGATGCACGAAGCGGTTATATCACCCACAACGGGGACGACCTTACCGTGGAGTCTTACCCATTCTGAAATAGAGTATATAACCACCGCCATGCACAGGAAAGCTATGGTGAGTACAGGTGCCATCACAGCCACAAAGGGCACTACCGCTGCAAGGGCGTGTAACAGCTTACGCCTGGCCTCCTGGAGCCAACCCTGCCAGATATCCACCGTCTTATCACCTACTTCAATAAGGTCTATAACCTCACTCAAGTCACCGCTATCCACAAGATAGGTGGAAGACTTCCTAACAGGGTAGCTGGCATTTACACCGATGCTTATGCCCGCCTTTTCCATGATGTTGAGGTTGTTTGGGTCGTCGGCCACCACCACCACCTCTTCCCATCCCAGACCCCTGTCGCTGAGAAGCTTCTCCACAACGGCACGCTTACCGCCGGCATCGGCAAGAACCCCTCCTATCTCACCAGTAAGGAT
>JBHICS010000068.1:0-6142 GCA_046759685.1 Candidatus Brocadiales bacterium
AGATGGAGCTTGTTCAAAGATACATAGGCCCCAGGGAACACAGACCACCGTTAAGCAAACTGGGTGGCCAGGGCTGGTCTCGCAGGCTCAAAGAAGTGGAGCAGGCGGTGACTGATTTGGCCAGCGACCTTCTAAGCATGCAGACCCTCCGCAAGACCAAGCCAGGGATAAAATACCCCAGCGACTCTGAGTGGCAAAAGGAGTTTGAGGCAGAGTTCCCCTACGAAGAAACCGAGGATCAGTTAAAGGTAAACCATGAGATAAAGATTGACATGGAGTCCCGTCGCCCCATGGACCGGTTGGTATGCGGGGATGTCGGCTATGGAAAAACCGAGCTGGCAATACGGGCTGCGTTCAAGACTGTCATGCACGCTAAGCAGGTGGCGGTACTCGTCCCCACCACCATACTTGCCCAACAGCACTACAGGACATTCTCTGAGAGGATGGCAGATTACCCCATAAGGGTAGAGGTCCTCAGCCGGTTCAAGTCCCGCTCCGAGCAAAAGACCATACTGGAGGCACTTGCACAAGGCACAGTGGACGTTGTTATAGGCACACACAGGCTCGTGCAGAAAGACGTTAGATTTAAGGACCTGGGGCTAGTCGTAATTGATGAAGAACAGCGCTTCGGTGTACAACATAAAGAGACGCTCAAGAGGCTCCGACAAACGGTGGGCGTACTCACACTCACGGCCACACCCATCCCCAGAACCCTGCACATGTCACTGCTGGGACTGAGGGACATCTCGTCCCTGAACACCCCGCCACAGGACAGGCAGGCAATAAGGACCAGGCTGATACGCTACGACCCCCAAAAAATACGCCAGGCCATCCTCTTTGAGCTAAACCGCGAAGGACAGGTATACTTCGTGCATAACAGGATTTATAACATAGAGAACGTCGCCCATGATCTCTCTAAGATACTGCCTGAAGCAAGGATAGCGGTTGCACACGGGCAGATGTCTGAAAAATTGCTAGAGAATAGAATGCTAGAATTTATCGATAAGAAATTTGATGTTCTGCTGTCTACCACTATAATAGAGTCCGGTATGGACATCCCAAACGTCAACACAATATTCATAAATGACGCCGACCTGTTTGGCCTGGCAGAACTTCATCAGCTCCGAGGCAGGGTCGGCCGCTACAAACATATGGCATATGCCTATCTGCTTCTGCCCACGAAAAGGCCCATCACCCCCGAGGCCGAAAAGCGTCTGAAGGCCATTGAGGAGTTCTCCGAACTTGGCGCGGGCTTCAAGATAGCCCTCAGGGACCTGGAAATACGTGGTGCGGGCAACATACTTGGACCAGAACAGCATGGGCACATACAGGCCGTGGGCTACGAAATGTATTGTCAGCTCCTAGAGTCCGCTGTAAAGAGGGCTAGAAAGGAACCCTCTCCGCCATCGAGCGTGGACGTATCAATAAATATCAACCTGGACTCATACCTGCCTCAAGAATACATGCCGGAAGAGGACCAACGGCTAGAGGCATACCGAAAGCTCTCTCGGTGCCGTTCTATGGAAGAAATATGGAATCTTGAGACGGAGCTAAGGGACAGGTTTGGCCCGCTGCCCGTAGAAGTAAGAAACCTTCTTACAGAGAAAGAACTACGGCTGGCGGCACAGGCGTTCAGCGTCCGCTCCATTCTCAGAACGAACGGCAAGGTGGTTATGGACGTAGAAGACCTCAGAAAGGCTGAGGCGGGTCTTTACGACGTGCGAAATCGAATTAAGGTTATAAACGCAAATACAGTACACCTCGAACTTCCCAAGAGGGATGCATCGCCAGAGGGCACTGTACGTTTTCTAAAAAAGGTCTTCAAGCTCCAAGTGTAGTCTTTTTGGAGGAGGGTCGTATTTTTGAAATTGCTCCATAACAGATGGTCTGCCGCCATTTTGTTGTCCCTTATAGTTACAACAATTTGGTCCGCTCAGCCTACTCTCCTTGCAGAAAAGCGGTATGTAGGTACTATAGTGGCCGTGGTTAACGACGAAATAATCACCGAAGAGGATCTTCAAAGACGCGCGGCCGTGGCTGTCGCTGACGCCTTCAAGAAATATAAGGGAGGAGAACTGAGAAGTAAGGTAGACCAGATACTTGATGATGTCCTCAACGAGCTCATTGACAGGCAGCTACTAGTGCAAAAGGCTCACAGCATCATAGACGAAAACCCTTATGTGCTAGAAGATATTGAGAAGGACCTGGACAACTTCCTGAAGGACGCCGTGGAAGAGGTGGGCTCACTTAGTAAGTTTTATGAAATTGCCATGAAAGAGGGAATCAACCCTACGGAAAAAAAGGTAGAGCTAAGAGATGACCTGATGGTGGAAAGGTTGCTGAACGAATTTGTACATATGAAGATAAACATCTCTCCAAAGGATGTTAGAGATTACTACAAGGCCAACAAAGACGAATTCGCCCAAGAGAGGTCAGTAAAAATAAGACAGATAATTCTAAAATTCTCCTCCTATCCCTCCAAAAAAGATGCCCAGAAAAAGGCCGAAGAAATAAGGGATAGGGCCGTAAAGGGGGAGAACTTTGAGGCGCTGGTAAAGGAATTTTCCGAGGGGCCCAGGAGGTCAGAGGGCAGCCTGTGGGATTTCGATGAGGTGTTGAGCATGAAAGGACTTATACGAGAGGCCGCCCTGGCACTAGAGAAGGGCCAGATAAGCGACATCATTCGTACTGGCATCGGCCTCCACGTCCTCAAGGCTGAAGACGTCAGGCCCGCAAAGGAACCAGATTTTGAGACACTGCAGGGAGAAATCAAGGACATACTCTTCAAACAGGAGGCAATGAAGAAAAAGAGAGAATACATAAGGGAACTTAAAAAGAGTGCCGTTATAAAGATCGTAAAGTTAAGATAAAACTCACAAGAGGGACATGCACTATGGCTACTGTCGCCAAGATTGACATTGAAGAAGGCTTCGAGAATCGAGGCCAGATATGTAAAGCAGTTGAGGAGGTTGTCTGGGAACTAGGTCTGAGTGATAAACTGGAAGAGATAGTAATTAAACATCCCCCATCCGGTTCTTCTATGGACATGAACTATCTCAACCCAAAGAAGAAGTCTCTAGAGCTGGAAATAGTGGACTCTTTAGACAATCTGGAAGGTCGCGTCTGTCACGAACTCATGCATGTGGTAGACCAATTAAACAAGAAGTTTAGGTACAAAAAAAGCCGCGAGCCAAAGGAAGGCACCGGCGCACACAGACGTTATAAGTACTTGTGGAACGTGTACATAGACAGCCGCCTCTCAAATGACGGAAAGCCTGCTTACGAAACCCGAGAGGACAGAGAAGAGGAGATAGGAGAGTGCTACCCCGAACTGAGCGCGGACCTGAGGAAAAGGGCCTTTGATTTTCTCTGGGAGCTGAAGCCACTCAACCATAAACAAATCACGAAGATGAGTCACAACCTTTTCTCGGCGTCTAGGGAACTAAAGTCACTCGCCCACTCGCGTGGGGAAAAACTGCACAACTTTGATACACTGGAAGACCTAAAAAACTACGGACAGTCGGACGATATGCCGGAGGATTGAAATGGGCCTTTCCATGCCGACTAAAGGGTGGTGACGAAGCTCCATCGCTATAGGTCGGCGTTACTTCGTCCCTGTTCGGTATGCTGCCTGTAAGACTAAAGTCCACCCAAATGATCGTGGGTCTGCCGAGGGCCATGCCGCATGCAGGTGTCCAGCAAACTGACAAGCGAATCGCCCCTGGCATGACGGCTTTGGAGCGCATTTTCTTTATCCTAAGAATTCGGGTGAGTGGTCACAAGGAGCTTCCTGTAAGAAGAATATGATGATAACCAATGAGGAACTACTCATAAAGGTCCGGCGATATCAGGCGTCCATGCTAAAGGACACCTACCGCGACCTTATGGAAGACGAGAGTTATAAAAGACTTCTCACCTTTATCCTCGACACCATTTATACGTCCGAGGACATCAACGCACCTACCGATACCTTCATGAAGGTGCATGATTACTTCACTGATAAATCCAAGGGCAAGGCTATAACCATACTCACAAAGCTGCTGGAACTAAACCACCTCAGCCTGGAGCTGGACCAGTCACTAGCACAAAAGATTAGTGAGGCGCCCGGGGGACAAACGGGCAAGGCAAGTGAGATAACCAATGCGACTTATGAGGGTGCACTACGCGCATGCAATAACCGTAAGGACCGTGAACGTCACACAGAACTTTTTGTGGAGTGCATCACAACGCTACATCAACTTACCTGCCATCCACTCAATGCCTTCATGTTCAAGGTCATAAAGCTGCTCATGTCCTACCTGGGCCGCCCAAAGGCCGTAAAGATTGTAGAAGAGGGATACAATGCCCTCCTTGACGTGGAAGATATTTCCCGACTCACTAACGTTATAAGGAAAAGGGAGTTAGAAAGACTGGAAAGGGCGTACGGGAACTAGGGGGATGATGCCTTTAATGTGTCCCTCAGACCGGTTTAGAGGCTTTTTTCGACCCTTTCACCTTGGCCTGAACACATATTATCAGGTTGGCCAGTGCGAATGCACCCCAGACACCTTCCAGCGTCGCAAACACCCAATTCCGCAACTGAAAGGCATACCAGGCAAGGACAAACCCGCCGATGAAGTTCATTATCTGGTAGTGTATGACGTGCTGTCCCCTGCCCCAGAAATTTCCCATTATGAAGGCGGCAAGCAATAGGGTAAGGCCAAAGATTCCCATCGACATCTCAAAGGTGTTGCCCATCTTTATATGGTTGCCTTTTATAAGAGGTAGTATTACAGCCTCAGCCCTCTCTTAGAGTATCACTCCCCCACACCTATCCTGGCGAAGCGGCGTTTGCCCACCTTGATGATCAGCCCGGGGGTGACGTCTACATCCCCCGCTATGTCACTAAAGGTCTTATCATCGATATTTACCCCTCCCTGGGCCACCAGCCGCCTGGCCTCGCCGTTGGTCTTTGCAAAGCCTCCCACCACCAAAAGCTTTACGATCCATATCTTACCGTTTTTAAGCTCCTTCCTTGGCAGTAAAATCTCAGGTAAATCTTTTGGTAGTTTATGTTCCTTGAATATCCTGTCAAACTCCTTTGAGGCCAGTTCGGCAGCCTCCTTGCCCCAGTACCTCGCCACTATCGTCCTGGCGAGCTCGGCCTTGGCCTCCCTGGGATGGATATTGTGGTGCAGTAACTCGTCTATCCTGTTTTCGCCTATCTCTGTTGTCAGGACGAAATACTTCTTCATCAGGTCGTCCCTTATGGACATCGCCTTTCCGAACATCTGGGCAGGGTCTTCGGTTATACCTATATAATTACCCAGGCTCTTGCTCATCTTTTTCTGTCCGTCCGTACCTTCAAGGAGAGGTGTGGTCATGGTCACCTGTGGCTCAAGGCCCCAGTCCCTCTGGAGGTCCCTGCCCACAAGGAGGCTGAAGAGCTGGTCAGTCCCGCCCAGTTCCACATCGCTCTTTACCATTATGGAGTCGTAGCCCTGCATCAGCGGGTAGAGGAGTTCGTGCAGGCTTATGGGTACACCTGAGGAGTAGCGAAGGGAGAAATCATCACGCTCCAGCATCCTGGCCACGGTAATCTTTGAGGCCAGGTGGATAATCTCAGAGAAGGACATCTTCTCAAACCATTTGCTGTTATACACCACATCTGCCCTGTTCATGTCGAGTATCTTGCCGACCTGGTCCAGATATGTCTTGGCATTGGCCAGGACCTCATCCCTGGTGAGCATGGGTCTAGTCTTATTCACCCCCGCCGGGTCACCGACCATGGCCGTGTAGTCACCAATGATAAGCACTACCTGGTGGCCCAGCTCCTGAAACTTTGCCAATTTCTGGATGGGAATTGCGTTACCTATGTGGATGTCCGGTGCCGTGGGATCAAGGCCGAGCTTGACCCTGAGAGGCTTGTTTTCCGTCCGTGACCTGCGCAGCTTTTCCAGCAGTTCCTCTTCACGGACTACATCAATGACACCCCTCCTGAGTATCTCCAGTTGCTCCTCTGCCGCTCTGAATGCCATTATAATAACCCCCCTGCCTGCTTAATCCAGAGGAGGACACACAAGGAAACGGAATTATGGAGTACGTGGACCGTTATAGGTGCCACTAGCGTACCAGTCTTTTCGTAAAGATATCCAAGAAGTAG
>JBHICS010000069.1:0-6035 GCA_046759685.1 Candidatus Brocadiales bacterium
TCCTGCCTCCTTTCTACTGCAAGTTATGGGGAGATGGATGTAATATTCTCCCCCGACACTGACATTCGCAAGCTTCTCGTTGAAAGTATAAACAGTTGCAGTAGCCGTCTGGATATAGCTATTTCAAACCTAGATTCAGGGGAACTTGCTCAGGCACTCACAGAGGCAAGGGCTCGCGGGGTAAATGTAAGGATAGTTATAGACTATCGGCGTGCTCGTTCTAAATCCTCACTCGCCGCCTTTCTAAAAGAAGAGGGATTTCTTATAAAGGCACGCAAGGGCAAAGCCGGCGGCCATATGAATAACAACTTTGCCATTTTTGATGATAAACGGCTCATTACCGGTACCTACGGTTGGACAAATCTAGCCAGAAAGTACAGCCATGAAAATGTTGTCCTTATTGAAGAACCATCTGTCATAAGCTCTTACCGCACGGAGTTTGACCGTTTATATGGCGAAGAAGACCACCTGGTTTGGGCTACTCCAGAACCAGGTCCTGTCAAAGAAACTACAAAACCCGAGAGGCTAATAGAAGTCCCTCGCGGTAGAATACCTTCCCCTAAAGAGGTACCTTTCCCAGAATTGGTCTATGGGGATAGAGAGTTTATAGAAGTTACTATAGAGGAGCTGGATGAAGTGTTCGGTCCTCAGAGCACTTTAAGCAGGAAAGAAAAAAATACGCTCTGGGAGGAGCGTTATAAGGGAAAATACGTCAGATGGCACAGTGTTATAGTCTATAAAGGCATTACACGCTTCGACTGGTATAAGATGGGGTTAGGCTTTGATATTGGGGGGAAGGCTGAAGTGCTTGTCTTCTTTAAGCCCGAATACCAGTCACGGATAATGTTCCTGAAAGAAGGTGACGTTATTGCCTATACAGCGAGGTTTGACAAAAAAAGGGGCTTTGGGGCACTTTATAGACTTGACGACGGTGATATTCTGGGAAAGCTAATGAAAAAGACTCCAGGGCGATAACCCTGGAGTCTTTTTTGACCAACGTATTTATCAATTAATAATTTAGTCCCAAACCGACTCTATCTTCTGGAACAGTTCGAGGACTACGAAACGCTTCTCACCCCTTAGAACTACATCCTGGCACTTCTCACCGGACATTCCACCCCAATCTCCTTTGGCGCACACGGAGTAGTTGCCGGGAGGAAGGGTAAAACTACAGCAGCCGTTATGCAGGGTGGTCTCTTCCCTATCCCCTACGGTAACGATCGCATCCTCTATGGGGGCGTTGCCAAGAGCGATTACAATGACATCTAGGGACACTGACGGCTCGTCGTTAGCTGTAGCCACGCCGCCAAAACCTAAAGCCATCATGAAGGCTGCGCAGATGGCGAATGTAGCGAGTCTCTTCATTTAACCCTCTCTCCTTTCTTTAAGATACCTCTCCTCTAACCTTTAAGACCTAAACGACTCAATATCGGATTTAATTTGCTGGAAAGATAAAACATGATACGGAATTAATCCTATTTGTCAACAAAAAAGTTAGACCGCTTCCTATCGGACTATAGCTCATAATCAGGGTTATTGTTGTATCCTGAGGTTCTGTGACAGTAACCTGTTTGATTGCAAGGCCTTCGGTGCGTATTTGCACTAAAGTACTACAATTCTCTTTGATTTATTACCTGTTTGAAGAGGCCCAGATGGGGGTCTTTGTATGAATGTAGCCCATGCACACCTCCTTCGGCCTGGGCGGATGAACTTCTTGCCTCAAACCGCAGCGTGCCATTGTATAATGCCTTATGGAGGTCGTCGAGGGATCTGCAGCCCAGGTCTTGCATCGAATGTTTAAGACTCTGCATCAGATACTCAACCAGGTCCACAACGGACCCCCTGTCTACTACGGCTCCTGTTACACCTTGGGCTACCTTGACCTTGTCCTCATCAGAAAAGTATCTCTTGGCTCCGCCGACCTCCATTGCCTCAAAGGATGCCATACCTCTATACTTCTTCAGTCTTACTCCGCCTTCATAGAAGTATTCCCCCGGGGTCTCCGTGGTACCAGCGAGCATCCCACCCAGCATCACAGCACTAGCCCCAAGCGATAGGGCCTTTGTAAGATGGCCAAGGTTTGATATGCCGCCGTCCGCTATGACGGGTATGTTGCCGTGTTCCTTGGTAGACTTCGCACAGTGGTACACGGCCGAGCCCTGGGCCCTGCCCACCGCCAGGGCCTCCTGAGTTATGCATATAGAACCGGAACCCATACCTATCCTGAGGCCGTCTACCCCTGCATCAATCAATGACTTGCACTGCCTGGCCATTACCACATTACCTCCTATTACCTCCAGGCCGGGGTATTTCTTCTTTGCGTACTTTACCATGTTTATCTGGAAGACCGAGTCTCCCTGGGATGCATCTACAACTAGCACGTCTACCCCTGCATCTGCCAACGCTTCTAACCTCTCCTTGTCCTCCTCCTTTGTTGAGATCGCCGCACCCACCAGGAGCTGTTTATCCTTATTTTTAGAGGCATAGGGGAAATCTTCATTTTTCAATAAGTCCGTCCTGCTCATCAATGACACCAGCCTGCCTTCGCCGTCAATTATGGGCAGCTTACCTTTCTTGCACTCCTTAAGTATACTGTTACCCTTCTGCAATGTTATACCCACCGGTGCCGTAATAAGCTCTGTGGTCATCACCTCACTGAGCTTCTTCCCACCGTTGGTCTCAAAACTTATGTCTCTCTGGGTCACTATGCCGACCAACTTAGAACCCAGTGCGCCGTCTTCAGTAATGGGTATGCCAGAGAAACCATAGGTCTCCTTGATTCTACGCACATCCGCAATAGTGTTATCGGGTCGAAGCACGACGGGCTCGGTAATGAAGCCATTCTCGAACCTCTTGACCGTCCTTACGTGTTTTGCCTGCTCCTCTACCGTGTTATTGTAGTGGATGATGCCTATGCCACCTAAGAGGGCTAAATGGATGGCCATCTTCGACTCTGTTACCGTATCCATTGGAGAGCTTACGATGGGCCTCTTTAGCCTCAGGTTTCGGGTGAGCCTGGTGTCAAGTTCTACCTCATCCAGGCTAAAGTCTATATGACCCGGGAGCAGGGTAAAATCGTTGTAGGTGACGCCCCCCCTCTGGTTAAAGAAGGTCTTTGCGTCGTAACCGTTAGCACTGCCGTCAAACATCATATCCTTTTTTCTCCCAAAAGATTTTCTATATTACAACATATTATAAGGGTCCACGTCTATAGTCTCCCTCACGCCCCCAGGGGCGCGTGAGCCACCACCTACCCTCTGTAATGCATCCTTTAGGACATCGTATGACAATGCCTTAAGGGAGAGGTGCCAGCGGAAATTGTTCCTTATCCTGGATATAGGTGCCGGAGCCGGCCCCAGCACATCTAGTCTCCGTCCGTTACTGCCGCCGACGTCCCTCAATATCTTTGCCACGCGCAAGGCCCTTTTCCGGACCGGATCCTCCTTTCTTCCCCTGAACACCATTCTGGCCATAACACCGAATGGCGGATAGCCAAGCGACCTCCTGTATTCTAGCTCCCGGTCCGCAAAGCCTTCGTAGTCGTGGCCAGCAGCTGCTAGGGTAGAGTACTGGTTCGGGTTGAATGACTGTATCACCACCCTCCCGCCTTTCGGGCCCCTACCTGTGCGGCCCGCTACCTGGGCGAGTAGCTGAAAAGTCCTCTCACAGGCACGAAAATCCGGCAAGTTGAGTATGGTATCTGCAGAGATAACCCCGACCAGCGTCACATTAGGAAAGTCAAGCCCCTTGGCTATCATCTGCGTCCCTATCAGGATGTCTACCTCCAAGTTCTTCAAGGCCCTGAAGGCCCTTTCGTGGACATTACGTCCCTTCATTGTGTCACTGTCCATCCTCATCGACCTGTACTCGGGGAAGAGCCTGTTTATCTCGTCCTCTATCCTTTCTGTGCCAAGGCCGAAATAATTCATCTTCGCCCCCTTGCAGTCGGGACACTCTTCAGGCGGATGTGCCTCCCCGTGGCAGTAATGGCAGAGGGCAACATGATACCTCTTGTGATAGGTGAGGGCAATATCGCACTTGTCACACCTAAGCACATATCCGCATCTTGGACAATTAACAAAGGGTGAAAATCCACGCTTATTTAGAAACAGTATTACCTGCTCCCCCCTGGACAAACTCTGCCGCATGTAGTGCTCAAGACGGTGTGAGAGCAGCCGTGTTGCCCTGCCTACGTGGAATTCCTGTCTCATATCCACCACCTCTACAGGGGGCAGCGGTTTATCACCTATGCGTTTGCTTAAGACGGCCCTGCTATAGTTACCGAGCAGGGCATTAAAGTAGCTCTCAAGCGACGGGGTGGCCGAACCAAGTATTACCACTGCACCGTCCTCCTTCGCCCTCATAATGGCCACGTCCCTGGCATGATAGCGAGGTGAATTGTCCTGCTTATAGGTGGACTCGTGCTCCTCGTCAACCACAACCAGCCCAAGCCTCTTAAGGGGTGCAAAGACGGCAGAGCGCGCGCCAATAACCACTTGAGATATGCCTTCTCTTATCGCTTGCCACTGGGCACGATGCTCTGCTCCCGTCAGATAGCTGTGCAGTACGGAGACGTTATCAAACCGCGCACTAAAGCGCTCAATGGTCTGGGGTGTTAGAGAGACCTCTGGAACCAGCACAATGGCGCCAAGGTTTTTACGGACAACCTCACTAATGGCCTGCAAGTAGACCTCTGTCTTGCCGCTGCCTGTTACGCCCTGAAGTAACACCACACCAAAGTTATCCTCAGCCAGCTTTGACCTTATCAGGTCCAGCGCATTCCGCTGCTCTGTGGTGAGGGGCAGATGCGGAGATTTAGGGACACGGCCCTCGGTCAGACCGTTTTCACCGGGATCCAACTCGTATAGCTCTACTAATTTGCGCCTGACCAGTGTCTGGATGCTGGATGAACTGCAACCGCTAAGGCGTGAGAGCTCGCGAACAGGAATCCCATCCTCGGCCTCAAGGAGCACTCGCAGGGCCTTTGCCTGCCTGGGGGCTCTTTTTCTTATGGCCGCCAGCTCGGCCTTTATCTCATCTCGGCCCTGTACCAGTCTTAGCGCCTTTGTCTTTCTTACCCTATGTCCCTTCTTTATGGCCGAAGGAAATGCTACCGCAAGGGCATCGCTCCAGGGACAGTGGTAACGCCGGGATATCTGTTGGGTAAGAGAGAGCATGGCGGGGGCCATGGCCAAACGGCTATCCTGCACCTCTACCACACCCTTAATCTTCTTGACTGATATGTCTGCGGGAGAGTCTGTAAGGCCCACACAGTAACCACTGACCAACCTGTTACCGAGGGGCACCTTTACGCGCTTACCTATGCCTATTTCGGCCGATAAGGTGCCGGGTACGCTGTAATGGAGCGTCTTGCCAATAGGCGCATTAACCACCACCTCTGCGTAGCGCCTGCCGTCCAACCGACATCCTCCGTGTTTAAGCCTCAATTAGGAAATTTTAGCACACATTCCACGCACTGTCAACCGCACGAAAGGTGTTGTCCAGAATAATGGGTATCGCAGGGCTTGTCGCCCTGCGATTAGGGCAGGTCAAGAAGACCTGCCCTACCCCACTGCTCCAGGCGGTGTAGCTTTATACTGAAAAATGCTCAAAATCAATGCTTATGAAAACCTCTGCAAAATCAGCGCAATACCTTGTGCCATTCTGAGCAAAGCGATAAGACCCATCTCCACCTGAGGCGGATCATTTTAATGTAGCGTGCGAGCTTGCTCGCACGTTGGGCAGGCACAGGGACCTGCCCCTACGATAAATGTACGTGGCAGTCCGCCTAAGGCGGACCACGCTACACCTTCGGTCCTTTCACTTTAGGCCTGAGGTGGCGGACTTGCCACGCCTTTGGGCGTGGTTTTTTAGAGGACTTGCTTATATCGGTCAAAAGTTTCTTGATTTTTATAGAGGGGGGAGTATAGTTTCTTCAAAAACGTAAAAGATGTTTCTGCACAACTCTGTATCTTCATACACTACGTTCTAAATTTGCAGGCAGGTAGGGTGCATCTAGACGCACCCTACCTGCC
>JBHICS010000070.1:0-6018 GCA_046759685.1 Candidatus Brocadiales bacterium
TTATAGAACCTACCATTTGGTTAAACGACTGTGCCAACTCCCCTATCTCGTCACCCGTAGAGATATCCGCCTTCAGGCTCAAATCTCCACGGGCCATCTTTTTCGTCAGCTCTGTAAGATATAGTATGGGGCTAGATATCTTTCGACCTAACAGAAATGCCCCAACAACTATAAAAAACCCCAATAATACAAGTGCGCCTTCCACTACAGCTTTAACATCGTAGGCCACACTAAGGGCCTCTCTCTTGCTCACCTCAGCGATTATCCCAAGCTTGAACTCGGGTATCCACTGCCAGAAGCCAAAGACCTCAATACCCGCATAGTTTATATAGCCTTCGGCATCGAAACCTACTTGCCCTTCTACACACTCATAAGCCGATAGGGTAGGGGTTCCAGTATTTGGATTTGCTATCCGGTGGCCTATGGTCCCCTGACCTTTGGGCTGGTGTTTCAACTCAGTTAGAGCAACGCCACGCTCATCTATTATGTAGGTCTCACCGCTCTCTCCCAATAACACATTCTTCATCAGGTTGTTTATGCCCTTGAGTTCCATCTCAAAAAGCAGTACTCCCAGGACCTTATTGCCTGAGGTTATGGGGCTGGTGAAAAACATGTGAGGGGCTTCATCTCTTTCTGCATTATTTAGTTCACTTCTGGGAATGATCTTTGATATGAAGGTCTGGCCGCTCATTGCCCTCTGGAAGCCTTCGGAATCAAATATGTTAGCACCACGACGGTGCTTCGAGGTGGATATCCTCACTATCCCCCCGGTATCGCTTATTACAACCTCTTTGTAACCATATGATTCCTTTATCGTATTCAGTAAGGCTGATAGGAGAAGGAATTCTTTGTCACTGGGAGTGATATGGGTGCCAAATATTACCAAGGGATTTTTCGCTGTAACGCTGACATCTTGCACCCTCTCCCTCATCCACATCTTAATCAGTGCAGCCTGCTTTATACCCGCATTCTTAAGATGCCTCTCTGTCTCTGCCTTAAGTGCCGTTATGGCTCTGGGATAAGCAACTAATCTGAGGGATAAAAGTGGCAAGAAAGCTAGGAGAAGGAATAATACTATCAGTCTGGTTTTTATAGACTTAAACATAGCACTGTCTACTATTTTTACCAGATAAAAATCATAACACAGCTAAATAGTGGGCACAAGAAGAAAAAGTCTCTAAAACCTCTCTATATCGACATAAGTAGAGTTATAGGCCGCGTTTCCACCAAAGACTTGTACGTGGTCGGGTATCAGGGCGTTGACACCTTTGCCACCGGCGAGTTTGGCCCAAATGCCCCCATATGCCAGAGCTATTCCAGGGCTTACGTTATCCGACAGCCTGACTCTCATAACAAGTTCACCCAGCCCATTCTTGAGCCTCACTCTATCACCGTCACCTATCCCCCTGGCCCTTGCATCCTCCTCATTTATAAGCACCCCGGACTCTACTTCCTCCATCCATACATTGTGGAACTGGGAGCGGGTGATGTGCATCTCATTGGCGGTTATCAACTGAAATGGATACCCCCCTGTATCGTCCTCGTAATAGTCGGGTAGCGCTGGAATACCATCCCTTTCCGCCAACTGAGAGTAAAATTCTATCTTGCCCGATGGGGTTGGAAAGCGGTCTTGTGGCATGACCCCCATCTTCAAGAATCCTTCCCTTCGCAGGTCTTCCAGGGAGAAATCTATCGCACCACTCCTTTCCATAAACCCCTCCAAGACATCCTCCACAGGCGGGTAGAGTTCCTCCGCATTGAGCCCCATGGCCCTGGCCAGCCCTTTAAACGTTAGGTAATTGGGCCTTGCCTCCCCCAATGGCATAATCGCCCTCTCGTTCACAGACATATGATTGTGGTAATAGCACACATGCGCATCAAAGCTTTCAAGGAAACTGGTGGCCGGAAGCACGATGTCGGCATAATCACAGGTGTCGTTTAGAAACAGGTCATGTACTACCACAAAGATGTCCTCTCTCGCCAGGCCCTCTCTTACCAGATTCTGATTAGGCAGGTTGACAACCGGGTTCGTGTTGAACACGAAGAGCCCCTTTACGCTTCCCGCCTCGAGTATCTTCCCCAACAGGGCCATATTATAGACCTTCCTCGGCCCTTTTGAGAATTGCGTGCCCTGCAGGAAGCCCAGGTCTATCTCCCTGTCTGTGTTGCTATAATGAACACGAAGGGAGCCAACCAGAACAGGGAGCAGGGCAATGGCCCTCACCGCCTCACCACCCTGGAGGTGTTTCTGCACACCAAAGCCTATATGAATAAAGTTGGGCCTGAGTTCGACAAGGTCACGAGCAAGCTGAATGATATCCTCCTTTGGAAGCCTCGTTATCGCGGAGACCCTATCCAGCCCGAAATTTCTTGCAACCTCTACAAACTGCTCAAACCCGTGTGCGTATCGCTTTACCGACTCTTTATCATAGAGGTCATTTAATATCAGGTAGTTTGCCAATCCCAGTGCCAGGACGCCGTCCGTATTTGGCTTAATGGGCAGGTGTTTGCCAAGGCTTGCGGTCTTTACGGGGTCAATGAGATAAAACTTGGCACCACTGCGTACCGCCTTCTTTACCAAGTTGTATCCGTGGAGATTGCTCCAAGGGCCGTTCAGGCCCCAGAATACTATCAGCCGTGAGTCAGGGATTCTCTCAGGGTCGATGCCCCAGTAGCCACCATAAACGTATTTTAGTGCCGTCCTCCCGGCCAGCGAACATACGGTGGGCGAACACTTCCCCACACCCAGTTCATTAAAGATCCTCTGGGAGAAATGTTTATTTAATAGGCCCATATGGCCGAAGTAATCGAACGGCAGAATGGCATCAGGGCCGAATCTATCCCTTATCTCCGTAAGCCTTCTGGCTATCTCGCCATATGCCTCGTCCCAGCTTATTCGCTGGAACTTGCCCGTTCCCTTAGGACCAACCCGCCTCAGTGGGTAGAGCACCCGCTCAGGCGAGTACACGAACTGGAGGGCGTTCTTTATCTTCCAGCAGATGAAGCCCTGGGTAATGGGGTGTCTGGGGTTGCCATCGAGTTTTATTGCCTTACCGTCCTCCACCGTTGTGAGTATGGAGCAGGTATCATAACAGTCCCTTGGGCAGGTGCTTTTTATAATCATCTTTTGACTAAAAATCTCCTCAGGGAAAACTTTGGTGGGTTATGAGTTCACCAATAGAAGGGTTAACATAAATCCTAGCAGATTTGTTGTGGGATTGTCAATCGAGCTATAGGTCATTGTAGAACCTCAGGGCATTAAATACGGCACGTGGCCTGAACTCCCAGAGATAAGATGCCTCTATCGTCCCCGCATCCATACAGACATGGCAGTCCGTGGTGCTGCTTACAAACCTGCGATACTCTGGCGCGGCCAATATGCCCTCAAGAGGTCTTCGCCTGACATTTGCTATTACACTGCCTGATACAGGCACGGTGCAGTCAACCACATCTCCATTTGCATCTACCCGCATGACCAGTCTTTTGTAGTAACACCTGTAGGCCCTATCGCCTCTAATGAAAGCGTTTAGATAGTCTGGTGAATTTAACACAGGGTACCCCCTGTGTTTGTAGTCTCTTATCAACTTGAAGACCCTAACCTCATCTTCCCGGCACGGCATAACCTCTTTAGCATCAACCGGCCTAGCGTGTACCCCGTAGTCCATAATGTTTATGGACTGAAATATAATGGGCAAACCCTTTCGCTTAGAGAATTCAAGTAGTCCCCGTATGTGTCCAACGTTCTCCCTGGTAATCACAGATATAATGATTATTTTTACGCCTTTATATTTAGACCTTATTATACTAATGCCGTCTGTGGCCCTGCGGAATGTGCCGGGAAGGCGGCGTAATGTGTCGTGGTAGTCCGAGGCTGCATCCAGGGAGACTATCATTGTGTTGAGGAACGGGCCTATCTCATCCGCCACGTCAGGCAACAGGTACCCGTTGGTTATCACCGTGGTCTTCAGGCCCGAGTTCTGGGCAACCTGTAGTAGATAGCCAAGGTCATCCCTCATAAGCGGCTCGCCACCCCATACAACAAGGTCCAGAAACCCAAGTCGGCCAGCCTGGTTATATAGGTTTTCCACCTCCCACGTAGACAACTCCTCTGGCGCGTTGCCGTTCTCACCGCTCACCCTCCACAGGCACATCGGGCAGTCGGCATTACAGCGATTGGTAATCAGGTGGGAGAGGATAAAGGGCCTCGCCCTTCCATTTCTAAAGCGCGCACCAAGCACGGCCCCGGAAGTTCGCGTTATATCTTTAAATAGGTTAAATGCTTTCATTTTATTATCTAACTATTAATTTTAATATTTCCTGTGAACTTAATAAAGGTAAAATGTTTAACACTGTTTGTTAATCGAACGTTAAAAAGTAAAAAGAGGGTGCCGCAGGGCTTTAGCCCTGCGCTATGAAGTATCTACATCTTAGTGCAGACCTTCAGCTCTGCCTATCTTTAATCCCCTCAATCACTCCCAAGACCAGGCGGCCGATGCCGTCGAGGCCCTCCGGCTCTATCTGGTCTATTGTGTCCTTGTAGGTGTGGACCACCTGTGATTTCTTCGAGATGGTGGACAAGGTGACGGCATTAAAGCCCTCATAAACAAACGGAAAGTGGTCGGCCGCCGCTCCAAAGACCACTGGCGGTGTCTTTATCTCAAGCCCCTCTTCATTGCCCGCTTCCTTTACGAGTTTCACGAAATCACCCTGACCCTCAGTAAATGTAAAGTGGAGGCCAATCTTGTGTGTACAGTATATGTTGCCCTTGAGTCCTACACCATCGAGGTTAATAAAATATGACCTGTCCTTCGGCACAGAGTTTTTGGTAAGTGACTTACACAGGTGAAAGGCGCCCACAAGAGCCTCTTCCTCTGCCCCTGTGGCCACAAAGGTTATATCCAAGTCCTTAAACCGCTTCCGCTCCCTGGAAATAACCTCGGCCAAATGTAGGAGGACGCCAACGCCTGAGGCATTGTCAACGGCACCCGGCGAGTAGTTGCCCTCCACCATAAATAAGAGCAAGATGCCTGAGAAATTTGTGAGACAGTACACTGCATAGAGCCAACCGCCAGGGGTACCCCACACCAGGGCAGCAATTATGTAGTGCCCCAATATGTATATGCTGCCCAAGAAGAAGACACCTATGAGAACAACCCTGTAGAGCAGGGACAGGCTCTGGCTCTTCGAGTCATAGTGGGCAAGGATATAGACATGAGGTTTTTCTCCCGTATCGCCTTCGCCCACCGTAGCGATAATATTCCTCGATTCCTGCATCTTGGTAAAAGGGATATCCCTGAAGAGAAGCCCCCTCAAGGTGGCTACAAAGGGCATACCTGAGAGGAAGCGGAGCACTAGGAAGAGCATCAAGGTCACCGCCACGCCGGTAAGGAACGGATTCAAGTGAAAGAGGAAAAATATGAGGAGTAGTGTAATCAGTATAGAAAGGATGGTCAGCTTCATGAACAGCCTGAGCGCCGTCGTGAAACTAAAGAAATCCTCCCGCACGTCTAGCCCAAAATCCCTCAATCTGCCAACTATGTACGACGTCGCCTCAGCCTCGCCCGGCGAGCCGGTCCTGCGGGGCATGGCTATCGCATCTGCATACTCATATGCCTTTTGCACATCAAAGGATAACATTCCCAACCCTCGTTATGAGGTCTCTGTAAAATCTTAAGTTTCTACCTACCACATTTAACTTATTCTCCCCTCCCCAATCAATAGAGGGGAGGGAAGACGCAGACAGCAAGAGTGTACCGCAGGTCATGCCAGAGGGAGATTCGCCTAGGCGAAGCTTAAGCCCTGCGGTACCCATAGGCTGGTTATTTCTTTTTAAGCTTTATGGTCATATACACGCCGTCCGTATGGATATCACAACTGCTGAATTTGCTGGCCCTCGCCATTTCCTCTATCTGCGCCCTTGAATAGCAACTCCACTTAATCTCCTGCCGCACCCCGTAGCGAAGCCATAGCCTGCCAAAAAACCCCGCACCGGAGAGCTTAATTATCCTTTCTAGAAAC
>JBHICS010000071.1:0-5968 GCA_046759685.1 Candidatus Brocadiales bacterium
ATGAACAGCGGCGGGCCACTGGTCGAGGAGGTCGGCTATATACCATTTCATGACAGGGCGTATTTCTTGGCATATGACCGTTTTAAGAGGGGTGTCACCGGCTCTATGTTCGGTGGTAAAGGCGCTACTGTTGGTGTAACTATTGAACAGTTGCTTAGTGATTAGCTGTGACTACTGGTAAGCTTAAAGAGCGAGAAGTCCATTCTAGAGTGCAAAGTATTAGGCGACGCAAGGGTGGTTCTCGCATTGCAGAAGTAGCTATCCGTGCAGGCCTCCTGGCCTGTGCCGTTTTATCCATATTCACCACCTTTGGCATATTAGGGATACTGATATATGAGACGGTCGAGTTCTTCCGCGAGGTCTCATTTCTGCAGTTTTTTGGCGACACACGGTGGACGCCCCTGTTTGTGAGTAAGCACTTCGGTATATGGCCGCTCTTGTGCGGGACGCTACTTGTGACGGCAATAGCTATGGCGGTCGCCCTACCTGTCGGGCTGTTGTGTGCAATCTATCTTAGCGAGTATGCCAATCCCGCTGTAAGGAAGGTAGTAAAGCCCATGCTTGAAATCCTGGCGGGCATTCCCACTGTAGTGTACGGCTATTTTGCCTTACTATTTATTACGCCCCTCTTGCAGAAGATAATCCCTGGCATGGCCGGGTTCAATGCCCTGAGCCCTGGCATAGTCATGGGTATTATGATACTCCCCATAGTCTCTTCGCTCAGCGAGGATGCAATGTATGCCGTGCCGCAGAGCCTCCGAGAGGGGGCGTATGCACTGGGCTCTACTAAACTTCAGGTGTCGTTTCTGACTGTGGTTCCGGCGGCATTCTCTGGTATCACGGCCTCATTTATACTGGGCGTATCAAGGGCGATTGGTGAGACCATGATAGTTGCTATTGCTGCAGGCCTGCAGCCGCGACTTACCGCCAACCCCCTTCAACCTATCGAGACGATGACGGCCTACATCGTACAGGTGAGTCTTGGGGATACCCCGCACGGTACGATAGAATACAACACCATCTTCGCCGTGGGTATGGTGCTTTTTATAAGCACTTTTGTTCTAAATATCATAAGCCAGTGGCTCCGTGAGAGATTTAGAGAGGTTTACACCTGATGGCGACGCAGACCAAGAAACTGCCTTCTCGGCGCAAACGTCCACCTGGAAGGCGGCCTGGGCGCAGATGGAGCCATGTCCTATTCCAGGTTGTGGCCATAGCTGCACTGGTTATGACCCTCTCGGTGCTAATCCTGCTGCTGGTGGACGTCTTCACGGATGGGGTGAAACGTCTGAACTGGACCTTCTTGTCGCACTATCCCTCGCGTAAACCGGAGATGGCAGGTATCCTCTCGGCCCTGGTAGGGAGTGGCTGTCTCATCTTTATGACGGCCCTTATTGCATTTCCAGTAGGCGTGGGCGCAGCCATATATCTTGAGGAGTACGCCAGTAACAACTGGTTCAATAAGATGATAGAGGTGAACATTGCTAATCTGGCCGGTGTGCCGTCCATTATTTACGGCCTTCTCGGCCTGGAGGTCTTTGTACGCCTGATGCGCATGGACCGCAGCCTCCTTGCAGGTGCCTGCACCCTTGCACTTCTCGTGTTGCCAATGATAATCATAGCGAGCCGGGAGGCCCTGCGCACCATCCCAATCTCCATCCGAGAGGCATCTTTCGCCGTTGGCGCAACCCGCTGGGAGACGGTAAGACACCATCTACTACCGCTGGCGTTTCCTGGAATATTGACCGGCACAATACTTGCGCTTTCCAGGGCAATTGGAGAGGCTGCACCCTTAATCACAATTGGTGCTCTAACATACGTGGCATTCTTGCCAGACGGGCCCTTGTCCCCCTTCGCGGCGCTACCAATACAGATATTCAATTGGATCTCGCGCCCCCAGCAGGGCTTTTTTACAAATGCGGCAGCTGGCAGTATCGTCCTTCTGGTAGTGCTACTACTTATGAACGCAGGTGCCATATGGCTGCGCAACAGATACCAAAAGAAACTCTACTAATTTCTAATTAAGGAGGACGCCTGTGGAATTGATGGGATACACCTTAGGCGGGTTCTATATCAAGATGTGCGAAACCCTTAACAAACTCAAGGTAACGAGTAGACTATGACACCCATTCAGAAAGCTGCACCACTTGCAAATAAAATTGCGTATAATAAGGTAGCAAGTGAAAGGACTTCTTCGGGGCCTAAGGGGGTTGCCGTTATGGCACCTGAGAGTAACAACAAGGAGGTCGAGGCAGTAGACCTCAGCGTCTATTATGGCAGCTCAATTGCTGTCGAGAAGGTGACTATACCCTTCTACGAGAAGCATATAACTGCAATAATTGGACCTTCTGGTTGCGGCAAGTCCACCCTCATAAAGTCCATAAACCGAGTCTGCGAAATAAGCAGCAAGATAATGGTTGAGGGCAAGGTCCTGTTCAAGGGAAAAAATGTATATGACAGGGACGTGGATGTGGTAGAATTAAGAAGACGTATCGGGATGGTGTTCCAAAAGCCTAATCCGTTTCCCAAGTCTATATACGACAATGTAGCATTTGGTCCAAGGCTCCACGGAAGATATAGCAGAAGGGCATTAAATGAATTGGTGGAAAGGGGCCTGAGGCACGCCGCACTCTGGGATGAGGTAAAAGACCGTCTCCAGAAGAGCGCTATGGAGCTTTCCGGCGGCCAGCAGCAGAGGCTGTGTATCGCCAGGGCCCTCGCCGTTGGCCCGGAGGTCATACTTATGGACGAGCCCTGTTCGGCCCTGGACCCAATCGCTACGGCAAAGATTGAAGAACTTGTATTAGAGCTAAAGAAGCAATATACCGTCATACTGGTGACGCATAACATGCAACAGGCTGCAAGGATATCGGATTTCACAGGTTTCCTACTTATGGGCAAGCTGATAGAATTTGGAGAAAGCTCCCACCTGTTTACAACGCCAAAAGAAAAACTTACTGAAGATTATATAACAGGCAGGTTTGGTTAGAGACAGCGATGGAAAGACATTTTGACGAAGAACTTAGAGATTTAAAGAAAAAACTACTCCACATGGGTTCCGTAGCGCAGGAGATGATTCGCCTCGCGGTAAAGGGTTTGGTAGAGCGGGACGAGTCCATGGCGAAGACGGTCTTTAGTATGGAGAACGAGGTAAACGGTCTTCACATCGAGATAGACGATATAGCTATGAGGCTAATGGCCCTTCATCAACCAATGGCAACAGACCTCAGGCTCCTTGCTACGGTCGTAAAGATAAACAGCGAACTCGAGAGGATTGCAGACCTGACGGTGAATATGTGCGAGAGCACCCACTATCTCATGGGCAAGTCCGAGCTTAAGCCCCTTATAGACCTCCCCGTAATGGCGGAGATAGCCGAGAAGATGGTAAATGAGAGTTTAAAGGCGTTCACTGGCAGGGATGTCGCCCTGGCGCAGAGGGTGCTGGTTGAGGATGACAGGGTAGATGACCTCAAGGACCAAATTTTCAGGGAACTCCTAACCTATATGATTTCAGACCCACGTACCATCGATCGGGGCATCTCACTTATTCTAATATCCAGGAACATTGAGCGAATAGGTGACCATGCGACAAACATTGCCGAAGACGTTATCTACATGGTACAGGGCCGCGATGTAAGGCATAAGACCCTGGAGATGGAGAAGCACAAATACAAGGTGGTAAAGCACGAGTAAGTTGCTGATTAGGGTTCGTAATAATTCTTCTTCCACATCAGATTACCCCCAGATACCTTGAAACCACACGTCCTCAGGGAAAAGGGCCTTTTCGTCACAGGTACAGACACCGGTGTGGGAAAGACACTTGTGGCGGCAGGTATAGCCAACCTACTGCGGAGCACGGGCATAGACGTGGGTGTAATGAAGCCTGTTGCTACGGGTGGCAAACGGTTGTCTGACAAGCTTGTCTCAGAAGATGCAATGCTTATGATGGAGGCTGCCCGCTCGAAAGATGGGTATTCTCTGGTTAACCCTGTATGCCTTCCTTCCCTGATGGCGCCCATTGTAGCCTCTAAGGTGGACCATTTACACGTTGAGTGGGAAACCATTTGGTCTGCATACAAGACGCTGGAGAAAAGACACAAACACCTTATAGTAGAGGGAATAGGCGGGCTTCTCGTACCCATAACAGACAGACTGCATGTGGCTGACATGGCTCGCAGGATGAAGCTTCCTGTACTAATTGTTTCCAGACCAACGTTGGGGACAATAAACCATACCCTCCTTACAATAGAGGCTGCTAGGAAACGAAGATTAAGGATAAAGGGGGTTATATTCAACAGTACCAGAATGAGTAGTGGCACCTTAATGACAGACACCAACAAGGCGGAGATAGAAAGGCACTCCGGTGTGCCAGTCATTGCCACCATTCCCTACATGGGCACCCCTACACCGGGTAGCATTGCATCCTTCTTGGGGCACAGCATCAAGCTCCAAGAGATCCTCTAGTTTGGGTTAGTATTTGGCCGGCCACCAATTGCCCAAGTCCTTATTTATAGGCGGCTTATATTGGTTCTCTAAAGTTCTTGACAAAACCGTCTTGTTTTGTAAAATTAGGGTTTTGCCCTGCTTGCGGAGAACTCGCTTTGCCCATAGAGACGAAAAATTTAACCACCAGTAAGTCTGCCGATGCCTTTGAAGATGCCTTAGAGCACATTCCTGGTGGAGTCAACAGTCCAGTAAGGGCCTTTGGGCCTGTCGGGGGGCGTCCTGTCTTTATACAGTCCGGCTCAGGATGCCGCATTACAGACGTAGACGGTAATGAGTACATAGACTACGTGTGTTCTTGGGGCCTCCTGATCCTTGGCCATGCTGACCCCCAGGTGACAGAAGAAGTTACTGCTGCTGTGAAGAAGGGCACAAGCTTTGGGGCGCCCACGGAGCTAGAGACCCAACTGGCCAAACTCATAAAAGAGCTGGTGCCGTCTATTGATAAAGTACGGGTGGTAAACTCTGGTACAGAAGCCACTATGAGCGCCATCCGGCTTGCCAGAGGATTTACAAAACGCGATTTGGTCATAAAGTTTGAAGGCTGCTACCACGGTCACGTGGACGGTCTCTTGATAAAAGCAGGCTCTGGAGCGACAACATTAGGTGTACCGACAAGTCCCGGGGTTCCTCAGGGATATATTGATAGCACAATCATCCTCCCTTTTAACGACAGCGACGCTGTAGAGAGATTTTGTAAGGACAGGGGAAAAGATGTCGCCTGTATAATCCTGGAGCCGGTGGCAGGAAACATGGGCGTTGTACCACCCAAGCCCGGTTATCTGGAGAAATTACGGGATATAACGCGTAATTACGGTATTGTCCTAATCTTTGACGAGGTCATGACAGGGTTTCGTGTCTCACCCGGTGGGGCACAGGAGTTATATGGCATACGACCGGACCTTACGACATTAGGAAAGGTAATAGGAGGCGGTCTCCCTGTGGGCGCTTATGGAGGAAGTGCGGAGATAATGGACAAGATAGCCCCAGTTGGTCCCGTGTATCAGGCCGGCACCCTTTCTGGTAACCCTGTGGCCATGAGTGCTGGCATAGCCACACTGAAAAGGCTAAAGGATAAGAATATTTATAAGCAACTCGAAGAGAAATCACAGAGACTTGCAGATGGATTAGAGAAATCAGCGCGTGACGCAGGTGTCAAGACCTACCATACAAGGGTAGGTTCTATGCTCTGCACATTTTTTTCAGAGAATGCCGTTTATGACTACAAGACTGCGACGAACTCTGACACAAAGCGTTACGCTTGTTACTTTAATGGTATGTTGGAAAGAGGCGTTTATTTGGCGCCTTCCCAGTTTGAGGCTGCTTTTGTCTCTACAGCTCATAGTGACTTAGACATAGAGGCCACCATTGAGGCGAGCAACCAGGCGATGAAGAATTTATGATAGGTCCAAAGTATGGAATCCGACTTAGGTGAAGATAGACTGCTAGAAATCACTCAGAGGCT
>JBHICS010000072.1:0-5920 GCA_046759685.1 Candidatus Brocadiales bacterium
GGCCCCAATGGCCTCTCTAAGCCTATCTGGACCCACATATACATACAGGGGTTCACATGGCCTCTGGAGAAGTTCTTTTGCATCTACTTCCGTCTGCCCTCCAGTTGCCTGAGCCGCTCCGGACTTGGCATAACACACGCCGCCAACCATATTGCCGTCGGTAATTACAAGGCAAAACACGCTTACCAATAAGGCCAGTACAAATAACAGCCGGTTTTTCATAGTAATGTCATCTCCAAGGTTTCTATCGTCAACCATTATGGCAGTGGTTAAAAATCAGGTATGGGTTATAATACATCCTAATCAGTTTGGCAAGATAATGTTTTTGTAGTGGCAGGTCCCCGTGCCTGCCCAACGTGCGAGCAAGCTCGCACGCTACATAAAATAAATAAAGGGCAACCACAGGGAGTTGCCCCTACAAATTTTTGCCAAAAGGCGAATCTATTCTTAATAATGCATATTATTTCTGTAAGCAGGCGCACTGACATACCGGCCTTCTACGCCGACTGGTTTATAAGGCGCGTGCGTGAGGGATACGTCCGTTATCTCAACCCCTTCGGTGGGCAGGAGTATGAGGTGTCCCTGCTACCTGAGGACGTGCACGCATTCGTATTCTGGTCAAAGAATTATGGGCCATTAATAAAATATCTCCCCGAACTTGAGGAGAGAGGCTACGACTTCTATTTCCACTTCACCGTAACTGGGCTGCCCAAGATATTTGAAAATCTTGTCACACCCATTGATGATGCGGTAGTAAGCTTTCGCCTGCTGGCAGAGCGCTACGGACCACGGCGTGTCCTGTGGAGATTTGACCCAATCGTCATCTCCAATGTCACAGGGCCTGACTACTATGCAAAACGGTTTGAAGAGATAGCTACCAGGCTACACGGGGCTACGGAACGCTGTTACATCAGCTTCGTATGCTTGTATGCGAAAGTCCGCAGGAACCTTGAATCACTCGCAAATACAGACAGTATAATCTGCCGCGACCCATCTGAGGCGGACAAAACATCTCTGGTCAAAGAATTACAGGAAATAGCCGGTAGATATGGCATCACACTCTACTCCTGCTGTGACGAGGCCTTGGCAGCAGACGGTGTGAGGCAAGCGCAGTGCGTGGACGGCGAGTTACTCTATGAGCTCTTTCCACATAAGCCGAAGCAGACAAAGATAAACTCCACACGAAAGGGTTGCCAATGCGTTATAAGTAAAGATATTGGGGCCTACGATTCCTGTCCGCACGGCTGTGTGTACTGCTACGCCAATATAAACAAGCAATTGGCATATGAAAGGTTCGGGTTACACGACCCCGCTAACTACACCCTAACTCCCACCAAGGCATCTCTCCAGTAGAGAGGTTCACCCGGGGCGTCCTTACAATAAACGGTGCGTCTCGATGCACCCTACGCACTCAGATTTTGTGGCGTCGCATCTCCGTATGCGACGTCCTTCTTACGTCCGTTGCGGAGAACGGACGCTACAAAAGAAGCACCCTAGCCCCACAGGTGCTCCACTGCATCAGAGAGGTTAGAGGCTTTGATTAACTCTATATCGCCAATGTTCCCCAGCTCACCCGTGCCGTCTGCAGGAACTATCGCCCTATTAAAGCCATAACGGGTTGCCTCACGGAGCCTGGTTTCCGTGTAACTGATAGCCCTTACCTCACCCGCCAGACCCACCTCGCCCAAAAGTACCACACCGGATGGGATAGGTCTCTCCTTAAAACTCGAGACAATGCTCATGGCGATGCCCATATCGGCCGCAGGTTCGTCCACCCTCACACCCCCCACGGCATTTACAAACACGTCCTGGTTGCCCAGGTGGAGACCAAGGCGTTTATCGAGCACTGCTATAAGCATGGAGACACGGTTGCGGTCCACCCCGCTTACCCTGCGCTCAGGCGTGCCGAAGTTGGTGCGAGTAACAAGGGCCTGGACCTCAAGCAGCAGTGCCCTGGTCCCCTCCATGGCGGATATTACCGCCGTGCCGGAGGCCGCCGTATTATTAGAGGAGAGAAACAGCCGTGAAAGGTCATCGACCCGGCCTAGGCCCCCGGCCCTCATTTCGAAGATGGCCACCTCGTCGGTGGGGCCAAAACGGTTCTTTACCGCCCTTAAGACCCTAAAGGGACGAGCCTTCTCCCCCTCGAAGTAGAGCACCGTGTCGGCCATGTGCTCCAGTACCCGGGGACCAGCAAGCATGCCCTGCTTGGTTACGTGACCCACAATAAAGACGGCAGACCCTGTCGCCTTTGCTGCAAATACCAGCTCGTTTGCGCACTGACTCACCTGAGACAATGTACCCGGTGCAGACGGAAGCCCGGCCTTGGATATCATCTGGATGGAGTCTATCACCGTAAGGGTGGGCTTCAGTGTCTCGATATGCCCCAAGATTTTATCCAGGCTGGTCTCTACACCGAGGAGGATTTTGTCTGAATCAATCCCCAGCCTACCTGCCCTTAGTCTCACCTGTACAAGCGATTCCTCGCCAGTTATATATAGCGGTGCCTGGCCTTTTTGGCCCACCGAGTTACATACCTGGAGTAACAGGGTTGATTTTCCTATTCCTGGCGGCCCACCTATCAAGACGGCCGAGCCCTTTACAATGCCTCCTCCCAGTACCCGGTCAAATTCCTCTATACCGGTAATGCTACGCGCCTCCTCTGTTAAGTCTATCTCAGAGATGGGACGCGGTTTTTCGCCCGGGAGTGCGGCTGGCCTTATTGTCGCCTCGGATGGTTCAAATTCCTCAACCAGGGAGTCCCACTCCCCACATCCACCACACCTGCCCAACCACTTCTTTGAGCGCCAACCGCACGCCTGACAGACGTAAGAAAAACCTTGTTTAGCCATTGGTTGTTTTCAAGACTATCTCGGCTGACAGAACGAAAGACATACCTATACTAACAGCCGATACTCATATCTAGGTGTAGTACTGGTAGTTATCTCTGCCCTTTTCCTTGGCGCGATACATTGCAATATCGGCATTCCTGAGCAGGATTTCGGCATCTTCACCGTCATTGGGGTAGATGGTGATCCCTATGCTAATCGTGATATTAAGTTCGTAGTCATCTAGCATCAAAGGCTTTTTGACGCTTTCGAGGATCTTGCTGGCAACCTTGGTCACGTCATCCACATGAACAATCCCCGGCAATATCAGTGTAAATTCGTCGCCTCCCATGCGGGCGACGGTGTCCTCTCCACGCACACAGTTTTTTAGCCTCCCGGCAACCCCTTTCAGCAACCGGTCACCTATCGTGTGTCCGAGAGTATCATTAATGACCTTGAATCGGTCTAAATCGAGAAACAGCAGGGCCAGCATCTGCCTGTTACGGTGTGCGTGAGCCAGTTCCATATTGAGACGGTCACTAAAAAGTGTCCTGTTGGGTAAAGCGGTTACTGCGTCATAATAGGCCATTTGCTGGATCGTTTCCTCCGCCTGCTTGCGCTCGATACCCACGGCAATCTCGTCTGCTACAGATGCCAGTGCTTCGATGGTGTATTCTGCGAGCGGCTCCCGGGCAAACATCGCCATAACCCCCACCAGCCGGTCTTCGACAATCAGCGGATGGCCGGCGAAGGCGGCCATCCCCTCCCGCTTTGCCCATTCTCGGTCACTAATCCAGGGCTCATTCACAACATCGTTGGTCAGAAATGGCTTGCGTTCCTGTACGATGACGCCAATTTTGAGCTTACCGACGGGCACGCGGCTATGGGGGCCGTCAAGGTGTGTGTACATACCCGCACTGGCCTGTAGCTCCAGGACATGCTCCTCTTTGTTAAGCGTCCAGATGCGGGCGAATGCCGCATCAAGGTGTTGGGCCATGGCCACAGTACACTGCTGCAACATTGTACGCAATGTAACACCCTTGGTGAGGGCAACGCCCACATCCGCACCTAACGCTGCCAGGTGCGCCCGCTTGGCCAGTGCTTCCTCAGCCCGTTTGCGCCTGGTGATGTCCCTTGAAACATTTAGTACATATAATAATTTCTTTTCTTCGTCAAATAGAGGTGCGGTTGTTACTTCTGCATAGTATTCGTTGCCATCCTTATCATAATGGTTGTGCTCTGCTTTAGCGACCTTTCCCGTTTTAACAGTTTCGAGCAAAGGGCATATGTCTTCAGGGCACGGATCAGACCTTTTATGAGTAACTTCATAACACGTCTTATTGGCAATCTCTTCGCGGGGAAAATCTTCCTTATCAAGGTATGCCTTATTAACGGCCACAATCTTGTAATCCTGTGGGTTAACGACCATTAACATATCTGTAATATTATCCATAACGCTCGAGGCAAGGGCCTCTTTTTTCTTTAACTCCTCTTCCACCCGCTTGCGCTTGGTTTCCAATGCATTATGTTCAGTAATCTGTTTACGCAGCGATTCCAATTCTTCAATAAGCTGCTTTTTTGTCTTATGTTCGTCTTTTCTCATTCTCCTCTCTAATCATAATTAGAGAGTTCTGAAAAAGCGGCTTCAGTCTGCCGTGTCATTGCGATCCGCCTCAGGCGGAGAAGCAATCTCTTATTTCTACCGAGATTCTTCATTGCCTTCGGCAACTCAGAATGACATTGCGGGCTTTTTGCAGAGCACTCAATTACTACTCAATAGTCTCAATCTTACCATATCCAGTGCATACTTGGCAGCCAGGAGTTTTATCCATTTCCTGGTGCCGCGAAAGTGGAAGTCTTTGTACTCCACACCCTTCGATGTAGCAAGTGCGGCATATACTAGACCCACGGGTTCCTTCGGGTGTTGGCTCGTGGGGCCTGCTACACCGGTGACGGAGAGGCCCATATCGGCCCCTGTCCTCTCCCTCATTGCCTGGGCCATCATCCTAGCCGTCTCGGCGTTGACTACACCCGTTTTCTTCATAAGTTCCTCCGGCACCTCCAGAAGATGGGACTTGGATTTTATTGTATACGTAACCATGTCCTCCAGAAGGTGTTCAGACATACCCGGAACGTCGGTAAGGAGATTTCCTATCATGCCGCCCGTGCAGGACTCCGCAACCGCTATCGTCTTTTTGTGTTTCTTCAGTAATGCGGCCACTGCACCCTCAAGCGTATCGTCATCGGTGCCGTAGACGGCATCGCCTAACAGACTGCGTATCTCGGCCTCGGCCTTGACCATGAATGCCCTGGCCCACGCCTCCTCCTGTGCCTCTGATATCAAACGGATAGTGATGGTGCCGTCGTGCACCATCGTGCCGGCGGATGGGTTTGACTCGGGTAACATCATGTGCCCTATTTTCTCACCTACTAGGGCCTCCGGGAGGCCAAAGACATGTATCTTCCGATGTAGCCGAATTATTTGAACGTCCAGTGTCTCGCGGACGCGTGGTACTACCCAGTCCTCGAACATCCGCCTCATCTCTTGAGGTACACCTGGCAAGCAGATTATCTCCTTATCATTATGTTTGATAGAGAAACCTGGTGCTGTGCCTTCTTTATTAGGTATCAAGGTTGCACCTTCCGGTATCATGGCCTGGCGGATATTGGAAGAGGGCATCTCCATATCTCGGCAGCGAAAGGATTCCTTTATCAGGGACAGGGCCTCCTCGTTCGTAACCAACCCCTTGCCTGAGGCCATCGCCGCGGCGTCTCTGGTAACGTCGTCGCGGGTAGGTCCGAGGCCACCGGTGACTATAATAATATCGGCCCTCGCCAGTGCCTTCTCCATAGCCGAGCCTATTGCCACGATCTCATCCCCAACCGTAGTGTGATGGATTACGGTCAGCCCTATCCATGTGAGTTCTTCGGCTATATGGGCGGCGTTGGTATTTACGACCTCGCCCTGAACGAGCTCATTACCAGAGGAGATTATTTCTGCTGTCTTCATAATCTTGGTTTTTTATGTCAAATCTAGCGACGAGGAAAGGCAAGACCTCTGCAAGAATCGCCCTAATACCTTGTGTCATTCT
>JBHICS010000073.1:0-5883 GCA_046759685.1 Candidatus Brocadiales bacterium
AAGGTAAATCATTTGGGTATTCCTACCAAGAGCATCGCCTTGAAAGAGTTCGTTGAAAGAGGAGCAAGCCCCCTCTACTACACCTTCTTCAATTTGAGCTCCCGGCATGCCTACCATGTCGAGGTAATGTACTATCAAATTTCTCCAGTGTTTTAGGGCCTTGTCCTTCTCTCCCATTAAGGAATAACTCTCCGCCAGGATTCTTTCCCTTGATACCATTTCCTCAAGCATCTCCACTGACGGGGTCTTATGAAAAGCTGTCATCTCAGGCCCAGTCTCAAGTGCTATGCGTGGATCTATTTCCAATACCTTCTTGAATCTGGACACTGCTTCTCCGTACTCACCCGCCTTGTAATATGCAAGTGCCATCTGCTTGTTAGCCATGGCTATGTTTTCGGGAGGGGCATCAGGCCCGTAGAGGCTTATACCTTCTTTATATTCGGAGACTGCCTTTTCCAGCATACCCCTCGCATAGTAGACATCTGCCAGGTAGTGGTGCACCTTCGGCTCATACCTGTTTAGTTCTTTTGCCTTTGTTAACTCTTTGAGGGCCTCACCCAGCATACCTTCTTCCTTATAAGCACGGCCTAGGTTGACGTAGGTAACATCAAGGTTTGGATTCCGCTCTATTGCATCTTTATACTTTGAGATGGCCTGATCGCGCCATCCCATTATCCAGTATGCATTGCCGAGGTTATTGTGCGCATCCGCATAGTTTTCATTGATTTCTATGGCTCCTTTGAACTGTAAAAGGGCTTCGTCAAGCTTCCCGTTATCCATATAAACATTGCCCAGGGCACTCCGAGCCTCAGCATATCCAGGATTGACCTTCAAGGCCTTTTCAAACTCTATAGCGGCCTTATCCAACTCCCCGTTCTCATAATAGGCAATACCCAGGTTGAAGTGCATCTTTGCAGAATTAGGCCCAACTTCCACGGCTTTCTTAAATTCTTGTATGGAGTTGTCTAGCCTGCCATTTTCATAGTAGTCAATCCCACGATAGTTATGAAGACTGGACACACTATACACATTGCTTTCGGAAGCACAGGAGGTAAGAAACAACGTGGCTAAAATAGGTATAAGGGCAAACAGCTCAAGAGACTTCATAACCCTTTCACCAGGAAATAATGGGATAGGAAAAGCGGTGAGCCGAAGCAAGAACCAGAGAGGTCGCGTCAAATCTTTCGGTAACCTTAACGCTTTTTTTCTGGTTGTGGCAGCAATATCTCTATGTTGACCGCCTCTCCTCTAGTCGGTTTCTTAATAAGACGGAAATAGGCATTAACGGCAATCGCCGCAATGCTCATGACTACAAGTGCGGGGATAAGGCAGTATTTAGTTAACTTTGTCACTACCAGCCTCTTGTATGTAAGATACGGCCCTTCCCCTTATATCATCTACTAAACCAGAGTACCCACAGGGAGTCTTTAATTACTGTCCTACTCCTCAGCGGCTTCTTCTAACTCCATCTCTTCTTCAGCTTCTTCCTCTGCTTCCTCTCCTTCCTCCACTGCCGCCTCCTCAGTGCCTGCTACTACAGGCCTCTCCACGAGTACTTGGCTAAGCCTTTCATCAAAACCCTTAGGGTCTGCCAGATACATACCTGTAATAAAAAGGGCAATACCTGAAGCCAGACACATTACTACAAACATGGCCCCACTCAACCTACCCACAATGCTGGAGGTCATCATCTTTCCAGAGACTTCCTGAAGTGCCTCTAGCAAGCCAATAAGCATGTTATCCTCCCACCAAAGGTTTATAGGTAAGATCTCCACCACCAACGGTTTTTTAGGTAGTGGCTTTTCTTTTTTTTCACCCTTTTTGCGGCCTGAAAAGATTCCCAAATTCCCTCCTACTATTAAACGTCCCTAAAGCACGTACATTCCTGAATCTTATCATGCCAATTTTATGCAAGGGGCTCGTAAGGTTGGCCTTAGAATAACACCCTCTACGACCGTTGTCAAGGAGCTAAAATAACCCCCTGGGCATCAATCCTAAGCAAATTGTGTCAGGAACCTAATAAATAGAGCACCTCAAGCGCCGCCCTATCCTTGGATGTGTTACCGCCTGAGAGCCGTATAGAAGATTTAAGTCTGGAGAGTTTTGATATTTATTGATAGAAACCAAAGAAAAGAAGCTCAAAGGCCAGCCCCATTATACAGCAGGCTACCATCGTGGTGGTTCCCGCCTTCAGCCAAACCCTCATGGTAATAGGATACTTGGTCCTCTCGCTCACAGCTACAGTAACCACATTGGCTGTAGAACCTATAGGGGTACCATTGCCACCGAATCCAACCCCCATGGCCAGTGCCCACCAGAGGGGCATCACAGCGACACCCTCCGTCTCTAAGTGTTGTATTATAGGTATCATAGCAATGGTAAATGGGATGTTGTCTACAATGGCCGAGCTTATCGCCGCCACCCAGAAGAGCAGGGCACATGTGAACATGGGACTCGTGTGGGCATAAGAGGCAATCTTGCTACCTACAATCTCCAGTACACCGGCCTTTTCTATACCCCCTACGCACACAAAAAGGGCAATAAAGAACAAAAGCACACTCCAGTGGACCTCCTTGAGCGCATCGTCAGGGTTGGGCTGCACCCATAGGAGGGCAATGGCAACACCCAGCATGGCAATGCTCGACGGAAAGAGGCCAAGCTTGCCTTGGAAGAAGAATAGACCGATCACACACCCCAAGGCAATCAGTACCTTCTTCAGGCTTGCCATGTCGGTAATCGCCTCGTTCTCATTCATCTTCAAGAGGCCCTCTATATTCTTGGGCTTTTGGGACATCTCCTTCCACAATACAAATTTGAGTACAAATAGGCAAACAACCCAACTTATCAGCACAGGTGGGCCAAGATGTATGATAAAAGAGTTGAAGCTCAGGCCAGTAACAGAACCTATAATCATGTTCGGCGGGTCACCGACCAGTGTGGCAACACCACCCACGTCTGAGAGGAGTGCCTCGGAGAGTAGGATTGGAATGGGATTAACGCCTAATATCTCACATATAGCAACCGTTACCGGGGCTATTACCACCACAGTGGTAACATTGTCAATCATCATTGATACTACGGTTGTAACAATGCCCAGGAGCACCGTTAGGCGCCACGGGTCGCCCATAGTCTTTTTTGCGGTAACAATGGCGAGGTACTCAAAGAAACCTGTCTTCTGGATCATACCCACGATGACCATCATGGCGAAAAGAAGGCCTATCGTGTACCAATCTATGGCTGTTACGGCATCGACCTGTGAATAAAACCCTAGCCAGTGCCCCGCCAAGCCCATAGCCACTGCCCCGCAAATACCAGCTATGGTTCGGTGGATTTTCTCAGAGAGGATGGCAATATAAGTAATGGAAAAGATGACCACAGCTATACCTACAGTGAGTGGTACCTTCTCGAGGGTCTCATACTTAGAAGCAACCAACATACCGATATAGGCAGTTACAATTATTACAAAGCAATAGCCAACTAGACGTAGCGGGGAGTGGCCTAAAAGGCCGCTTTGAGCGGTTTGCATACGTTCCTACCTGTAGCCAGTAACAAAGGTGTCACGTCTTTAAAATAAAGGCAAAAAGCATAACATCAGATAGGGATTTTGTCAAGAAAATATGATGGCCAAATTATTTGTGCTTAGTGAAGCGTGAAAAGATGAGACAGGGACTTTTCCATCTCAATGGCAGTGGCACCATCGCTATAATACCCAGGCAACTTCCGAGATTCAATAAAGCCACTCTTTTTGTAAAACTTTCTGGCAGGGATGTTGCTCTCCTTTACCTCTAAGTCTAAACGGTTGATGCTCTTAAGCACACATTCCTTCTCTAGCTTGTGAAGGAGTCCTGATGCAACGTTCCTGTGTCTATAATCTTCCCGCAGGCAAAATGTGCATATATTGCACGTCTTATACCTCCTGCGAAGTGCCCCTATAATATATCCGATGATGTTGCCATCCGAAGTTGCAACTATGGCTACGGAATTAGGAGATTTAATGTGGTAACTTATCTGCCTGCGGCTGAAGGCCTCCTCTTTGAAGTTGTCTCTCTCGAAAACCTCTATCACGGAAATGTGTTCAGGGGATGCCTTCTTGTATCTTATTGAATGCATCTGACTTACAAGGACTAGGCTGCTAGGCCCAGCTGCCCCACTGGATGGAAATACAGCCACAAATCTGTTACTCAGCTATCAGCTACAGGATAGGGTCTTAACTGTCTCCAAAAGCTGTTCGAGTTTTAAAGGCTTGGTCATGACCACATCTATCCCGTTATCCTCCTTCTCCGCTCGGCGAATCTGTCGGCTACTACCTGTAATAAGTACAATTGGGGTCTTCTGCTTCTTCTCTGAAAAGAATTCCTTAACAGCTCTGGCCACCTCAACACCCGTCATATAAGGCATTTCTGAAGAACAAAGAACCAGGTCATAACAGCCCTTTCTTAAAAGACCCATGCCCTCTATACCATCGGGGGCAGTGGTAACACTGTAACCTTCGTATCTCAGAAAGCTTGCGTATATATTTCGGTGAGTCTCCTCGCAGTCTATCAAAAGAATCCTGGTTTTAGTCATCATAACAACCCTACCACCTAATTAAACACCTAGACCAAACGGTAATTTTCTTCATATGTAACATCTTATACAAACACACGTTATGCGGGTCCTGCAGGCATATAAATTACTCATTTCCCCTCACGAACAGCTCCGCTAGAAGCCTCTCTATCTGTCTTCTCTTCTGCCCATTCGTCTTCGGGAAATTCCTCTTCCATAATACCTTCCTCATCGTAATCTTCAGTCTCTGAATCTCCCTTGTCCGACTTCTCTTCCTGCGAGGCTGACTTATCGCTATCCTCCTCCGCAGCCGTACCAAGAAGACCTGTAGCCTCTTTCTCTGAATAAGGTTTAGCCCACGCCCCACCTTCGACGATATTGATTATTAAAACCAGTGCAAAACATCCGATTAGCTTCTCTAGGCACATCTCTTTTCTTCATCACAAAACCGACTGTTTACCCATTTACGGCATAGCGTTTATTATATATCAACCCCCTTACCCCATTACAAACATTTTATCGCCTACCACCGATACGCCAACGATAGGTGCGTGTTTCCGTCATTTCCATACAATCCAGAGGAATACAGACGATGATATTACGGCGGCTATAGTGAATGGCAGTCCTATCTTAGCAAAGCCCATAAAAGATACCTGGACATTCCGCTTTCTAAGGAGTCCAACGCCCACAATGTTTGCTGAGGCCCCAATGGGAGTAATATTGCCCCCGAGACAAGAACCCACCAAGAGCCCAAATAGCAAAAGCATCGGCGAATTATGTATATCTTGTCCAAGTTGCTGCGAGACAGGAATCATCGCTAGGAGATAGGGAACATTGTCAATAAAAGCAGAGAAGATTACAGATAGAAACACTATTAGAACAAATGCCCCAAACAGATTGTCGCCACTAATGCCCCCTATAACCGTCGCTATGTCGTTAACCCAGCCGGCAGAGTTCAGGCTACCGACTATAACAAATATCCCCATCAAGAAAAGGGTTGTGTTCCAATCGAGTCCAGAAATGAAATCTCTCATACTACCACCGAATGAGGAAGTTTTATACCACACGATTCCCACGAGGCCGAAGGCCGTGCATATTCCGCCTGCCATATACCCAAAACCTGGGTCAAGGAACGACGCCGTAGCCAGGGCAAGTATAAGAAGTACCAGCATCCATGTAGGTATCCAGGAGCGAACCTTTTCCACCTCGATTATTCCCACCGGCTGCCTGTAACCTCTAAACAAGAGGTAGAGGATGACCAATGACGCCAGTGCCCCTATCTCCACTGCAAAGAAGATGCTTGGCCTGCCCTGGTAGAAGAAGAAGTCGTTGAAGGTC